>JANPGQ010000365.1:0-13862 GCA_031423975.1 Cytophagales bacterium
TTTGTTGTGTAAAATTACTTACCTCAGCAAAGCCATGATAACACAAACTCAATCATCCAGATTTTTTTTGTTACCCAACAAGCACAAGCGTAAGGACAAAATTCCTTTTGATGATATTCTTTATTTACAAGGCAATATCAATTATACGCTCATTCATCTGTATAACGGCAAAATAAAACTCTCGCCCCGCACCCTTTTGTATCATATTCAACACTCATTAAACGATTCATTCATTCGGATTCATCGAGCCTACATCGTCAATAAAAAACACATAAAAGATAGTGAAATATCTGATATAAAGCACACTACAAGCCTTTTTTTGAAAGATGGGACACAATTAGCAGTGTCGAGAAGAAAACGAAACAATCTAAATGAGTTATAGCTTTTGGCGATTGGCTTTCAGCAATTAAAAATTATCTCATATTTATTCTCAAAAGCTAAAAGCCAAAAGCTAATAGCAAAAATTCTAATTAAAATGAAAAAGATTTATTACATATTCACGTTCTTGCTGTGCATATATGTGCAAACAGCCAATGCCCAGATGGGGGTAAACTCAACGGGACAAGTACCCGATGCGTCTGCAATGTTAGACGTAAGAAGCACCAATAAAGGCTTTTTATTACCACGATTGACCACGACTCAACGAAATGCTATGCCCGCAATTTCCAATGGTTTGATGATTTACAACACAACTACGGCAGAAATTGAAGTGTACAGAGGTTTTGCAGGCTGGGTTACAGCCAGTAGAATGGGAGTTCCGTTTGTGGTTTCGGGTTCTACAGCAATAGGTAGCACAGCGATAATTGAAGCAACGAATACAGGTACTGGAGAAGCCATAAGGGGTACTGGAAGTACAGCAGTTGCTGGATATGGCAGTTCTACGGGAGTTTACGGAGAAACCGCATCAGGAACAGGTACATTTGGTAGGTCAGATACTTTCAGAGGTGTTTGGGGAAGGGGAATCACCACAGGCGATGGTGTTTATGGAGATGCCACCACTGGTTATGGCGTTCGTGGTCTTGCAACAAGCACAGGAACAGGAGTATATGGAGCGTCAACAGCAGGAACAGGTATGGAAGCATACGCTAACAATACAGCTCCAAGTGCAGATTACTCAGGTCTTTATGGAAGGAATAAATCAACGAATAATTTTGGAAATGGCGTTAATGGTGTTCACGATGGTTCAGGAGATGGTGTCTTGGGTACTTCCGTAAGTGGCAAGGGGGTTCGTGGAACTGGAGCCCAAGGTATTTATGGAGATGGCACAACGACTGGTGTTTTTGGAACATCAACATCAGGAACAGGCGTATTTGGACGGAGCAATACATTTAGAGGCGTTTGGGGCAGAGGAATCACAACGGGCGATGGTGTTTATGGAGATGCTATAAATGGTAGAGGAGTTTATGGCGAGACCTCTGGTTCTGGTACTGGTGTTGCAGGATATGCAAGTGCATCGGGTACGGGAGTTACTGGTTATTCTAATACGGGTTATGCAGGATTTTTTCAAAGTGGCTCAAATATTGGTTTGTACGCCAACTCATCAAGTAATATTGCCATTCAGGCAGATAATACTTCCGCAACGATTCCAGTAGCACAATTTGCTAATTTATCGGGTGGTACAGCCTTAGAATTAGTTGCCAGCACTGCCTTGAAAATTACAGGAGCAATTAAAGTTGTGGGCGGAATAACGGCACAGCCCGCTTTTAAAATTACCACTAATACCGCTGTCGGAGGAAATACTTCTGCCAATTACTTAACGATTCCTAATACCACTTTGGCAAATAGTTCCAATGACATTTTGATAGTTACACACAATTATAGCCCCAATAGCACCTATTTGAATAAAGCTTATGGCGTTTTTTGGAGCCCTATAATTGGCGCTTGGAACATTTATTTAGAAGATGTAACGTCAATGCCTAATAATGTTACTTTTAACGTCTTGGTTATCAAGCAATAACAAAATATATCATTGACACAAATTGTCTGGGCGACCCTGTCTGAATTCGGATTAGTCAGTTTAACGGATTAATGGATTTTAGGTCAAGTTTTAATCCAAGAAATCCTAAAATCCCACGAATCCAAATTCAGATGGTGTCGCCTATACAAAATTTTACTTTTAAACTCAAAAATCATGAAAATACACTTTTTTTATCTCATACTATTTTGCAGTATTTTGTCATGCTCAAAATCTACTGACCCAACGCCCGCAACAGGTACAACAAGCTATATCTCCATGAAAATCAATGGCGTAGAATGGAAAAGTAGTATTGGAGCAGGGGCTATCACTGCGGGTAATTTTTCGGGTACGGGTGCCTTGGACGTTACGGGTGGAAAAGAAGCCCTTTCCATGATTTTAGCTAATTGCTCAAACATTGGTACGGTTTATAAATTTGAAGATACCAACGAACGGCTTTTTCAATTTACCAAACAAGTAACCAAAGTGAGTTATCTTATCGGTAAAGATACAAAAGGCTCTTCGGGTACATTTTCTATAACAAAAACGAAGGTCGTTGGTACAATCTCGTATGCTAATGCTACTTTTTCAGGCACTGCAGTTGGAACGGATGGAAGTAAAATAGTGATTACGGATGGTGTTGTAGTAAACGCACAAGTGAATTGAATTTCTAAATTTGTACTTAAAAATGTAGATATTAACACAAGCTGGTATGAATAGGTGAGAAAATTGACCTATTCATACCAGCTTGATTGTTTAGCTTCTTAAAATCAAAAGGAAATATACTCTTTATGATGTAAATGGCTTTTAATATTCACAGTTCCGAAATCAAAAGCTATACTGGATTTTATTAGTCTCTTTTGATTTCCATATTTTCTATTTCCCCATTTTACATAATCTGCGGTCTATTTGATATTTTTTTGCTAAATTGAGGAAAAAAATCATCAGCATGAATAAATTTTCCTCAATCACTTTTCTTGGATTCTGTATTGCTCTATCGGCTTGCAAAACCACACAGCCAGTTTTAAAAAATAATAAGGATAAAAAGCCCTCTGAAAATTTGGGCTTTTATCAATTCTCAAATGAAGATCCCACCGCTTCTCCCTTCTTTGCCAAAAAGCCCTCTGTTTATGGTAAAAACGGTATGGTTGCCGCCACGCATCCTGTGGCTTCGCAGGTAGGTGTGGACATCCTAAGAATGGGTGGAAATGCCATTGATGCTGCCGTGGCTACTCAGTTTGCTTTGGCAGTTGTTCACCCTGCAGCGGGTAATATTGGTGGTGGTGGTTTTTTGGTTTTTAGAGATAAAACGGGCAAATCATACACGCTTGATTACCGTGAAAAAGCTCCCGAAAATGCCAGTAGAGATATGTATTTGGATGAAAAGGGAGACGTAAAACCTGGACAATTAAGTTGGTACGGACCCACCGCTTCGGGTACACCAGGGTCTGTAGATGGGTTGGAACAAGCCCATAAACGCTTTGGTAAATTGACTTGGCAACAGATTTTGCAACCCGCCATTGATTTGGCAGAAAATGGCGTAAAACTAACCATGCGTGAAGCCCGTGGATTGAACCGCACAAAGGCGGAATTCATAAAATATAATCCTACCAAAAACTATTTCGTAAAACCAGATACCATTACTTGGAAAGAAGGTGAATTATTAATCCAAAAAGATTTGGCAAAAACGCTCCGTAGAATCCAAGAACAAGGCAGAAAGGGCTTTTATGAGGGTGAAACAGCCAGATTATTATTAGAAGAAATGAAGCGTGGAGGAGGAATTATTACCCAAAAAGATTTGGATAATTACAAAGCTACTTGGCGTGAACCCATCATCGAAAGTTATAAAAACATGAAAATAATTTCGATGCCGCCACCATCAAGCGGAGGAATTGCCTTGGTGCAATTATTGAAGTACGTTGAACCGTATCCACTCACTCGCTGGGGCTGGCATACAGACTCTACTACACAGGTTATGATTGAGGCAGAAAGAAGAGTTTTTGCCGATAGAGCCACTTGGCTTGGCGACCCAGACTTTGTGAAAGTCCCTCAAAAAGAACTGCTTAGCTCAGATTTTATCAAAAATAGATGGCAAGATTTTCAGTTTTCTCAGGCATCAGATAGCAAGATTATTAAGGCAGGGAAAATTGCAGGCTACGAAAGTGTAGAAACAACTCACTCATCATTTTTGGATAAAGAAGGCAATGCTGTTTCCATCACCACAACTTTGAATAATTCGTATGGAAGTAAAGTAGTGGTGGACGGGGCAGGTTTTTTGATGAACGATGAGATGGATGATTTTTCGGTAAAACCTGGTGTACCCAACTCTTACGGATTAGTCGGAAACGAAGCCAACGCCATTGCACCTAATAAAAGAATGTTATCATCAATGACTCCAACTATTGTGGAAGAAAATGGAAAGCTAAAAATGATTTTGGGAACGCCAGGTGGTTCAACGATTATCACCTCTGTTTTTCAGGTTTTCCTAAACGTAGCCGAACATGGCATGACGATGCAACAAGCCGTGGATGCACTTCGTTTTCACCATCAATGGCTACCCGACCGTACAACTTTTGAAGAAGGAGGATTTACCGAAAAAACATTAATCAGAATGAGAGAAAGAGGCTATAAGATTGATTCTCAGAAGAATACAATCGGCAGAATGGATTGTATTTTGGTTTTACCAGATGGCACTTATGAAGGTGGTTCGGACGTAAGAGCCGATGATACATCGGTTGGATATTAATTACAGGTTAAAAGTTACTTGTTATTTGTAAATTCCAATAACGAGTAACTTTTAATTAATTACTATTTTTTCCAAAACAATAAATTCCAAAAACTCTTTCGGAATTCCAAAATTTGGGTCATCCATTGGAAAAGGCTTTGTTTCTCCTGTGCGGACGTATCCATGACGTTCATACCAAGCAATCAATTCTGCCCTTACTGAAATAACAGTCATAACAATTTTTGGAATACTTATCTCTAAAGCAAAAATCTCTGCTGCTTTCAATAATTGCTTACCTACTCCTCCTCCTTGCAATTCTGGCGAAACCGTTAGCATTCCCAAATACAATTTATTGCCTTGTTTTTCTAAAGATACAGTTCCGATTATTTTATCATTTTCAGTAAATTTTAATACAGTAATTGCGTCATTTTCAAAGGTTTTTAATAAATCCTGCTCGTCAGTTCTGATTCCGCCCAAAAGGTGTTCTTCGGTAGTCCAACCTTTTTTGGAAGACTCTCCACGATAGGCGGAATTCACTAAATTACTTATTTCAGAAATATCGTTTTTGGTCGCTTTTGTAATCATAATTTTGAATGAAAAACTGATACATTATGATAGAAATGTCACTTCTCTAATCATCGTTGATAATTTATAACTGTTAACTGAAAAGTTTTGCCACGTAAAAGGCTGCTCCAGCCGCTGCTGCACCAATTAGCATCACTTTGAAAGCACCTATCCATGGATTTTGGTCGGTAACTCTACTTTTGAAGAACCCAAAAATGAATAAGGTAACTAACGTTAAAACGACTGAAATTCTTAGACCTTCGTGAGCGTCTGAAACAAAAAAGTAAGGAGAGAGGGGTATGATTCCACCTACAATATATGATACTCCAATAGTTAGGGCAGAGTTTCTGGCTCGGTTAATATCTGGTTTTTCCAAGCCCAATTCAAACTTCATCATAAAGTCCACCCATTTATGTTTATCCTTTGCCAGTGCCTCTACAATCAAATTTTGGGTGATTTCATCTAAGCCATAGTCTGCAAAAACTTCTCTTACTTCCTCTTTTTCTTTTTCTGGAAAAAGTTCTACTTCTTCATATTCACGTTTCAATTCAGCGTCATAATGCTCCACCTCTGTTTGTCCTGCTAAAAAGCCTCCTAAGCCCATTGCTATAGCACCCGCCACGATTTCTGCAATGCCGGCTGTGGTGATAATATTGGTGTTGGTTACTGCTCCAGACAGACCTGCCGCCAGTGCAAAAGGAACAGTCAATCCATCAGACATTCCAATAACAACATCTTTAATAAAATCTGAACTTTTTAAATGTTTTTCCATAAGTCTAATATCTAAGCAATAATTTTTAGGATTTTAGTGGTCGTCAAATAAGTAGTGTATATCATACAAATAACAATATTTTTTTGAGGAATCATTTGTGCATCAAGTATTTGTGCCGATAGCCGATAGCTCATCCCCCCACTTTTTTCGCTTTATAATTTTGTGCCAAAAGCCAAGTCATAATCTTTTCTCTAAAATCACCTTGCAATAAAATCTCACCATCTTTTACCGAACCGCCGCAGCCGCAAAGGTTTTTTAGTTTTTTAGATAAACTTTCCATATCCTCAGGCGTACCCACAAAGCCCGTAATGAGCGTAACTTGCTTTCCCGCCCGAGCTTTTTTATCCAATTGCACCCTTAAATTCTGTTTTTCATTGGCTAATGTTTCGATTATTTCTTCATTAAAATCAAATTCAAAATCTGGATTAGTTGAGTACATCACACCCACTGGTACCTTCTTATTCTTAGACATGACCTATTACTTTTAAATATTTATTTTTAATACTTATTTCCAACTCATTGGTATTCAGCGTCATTGGTTCACCGTCAAAATGAATTAGAAAATTTTTTGATGATTTCAAACTAAATGCTTCACCAGATTGCATTTCGATATATCTTGAATTTGGTAATGTGCCTCTAAACAATCTTACACCTATAATGGGAGCTGCCCCAAAAGGAAAAGGCTTTAACACTACCATTTCAATTTGCCCATCATCAATCTTAGATTTTGGTGAAATCATGGCATTATTCCCGTACTGCGTAGCATTGGCAAAAGTAATGGCAAAAGCAGTTTTATCGAATTGATTATCAAACAGATAACTTTCAGATTTATACGTTCTGAATGATTTCAAAGCCATTCGTGCATAGGTTTTTAGGCCTCGTGAACCTTGTTTAGCAAATTCATGGGCAACCTCTGCATCAAAACCTACACCTGCCGTACAAAAAAAAGGAATATCATTCAAAAAACAAACATCCATCAATTTACTTGGCTGATTTACCGCAAATTGGATTGCTTTATCCATTTTCAAGGGAATCTTTAAATGTCGAGCCAAACCATTTCCCGAGCCAATAGGTACTATTCCCAAAGCCGTTTTTGAACCCATCAAACCACGAGCCACTTCATTGACTGTACCATCTCCGCCAACGGCAATAACTTTTTCAATGCCGTCAATTACTGCTTTTTGAGCTATTTCAGTAGCGTGTCCCGCATATTCAGTAAAAATCAATTGAGCATTGGGTAACTTTGAAACTAAGAGCTTAATCTTATTTTTTTGGGTTGATGTAGTAGTTCCCGACTTCGGATTCATGATAAAATATATACTCATTATTTAGGGGTTTCATCCAAAAAATACAAATAAAATTATTAAAGCTATGATGAATGAAAGATACATCAATCCATCAATTAGATAATAATCCTTGTATTTTTCAATAATTTCGTTGAATTTCATTGTAATTTTTGTTTTAAAACAATTTTACCTAAAATTACAAAATTTTAAAGCATGAAAAAATTACTATCTTATTTCTTATACAAATTATGATTTCATTAAATACCGTTTATCGACATAAGTTTTTGTTTTCACAAAACGATGTCATTCTTTTTGCCCAAGTTTCGGGTGATAATAACCCATTGCACCTTGATGCGGATTTTGCGGCTACTACGCCCTTCAAACGCCCTATCATTCATGGAGCTTTAGCATCAAGTGTATTCTCTAAAATTATGGGAACTGAATTTCCAGGTTTTGGCAGTGTTTACATGAAGCAAGTATCTGAATACAAACGCCCTATGTTTGTAGATACTGAATATGAGGCAGTTTTTACGGTAATGTCCATTAATGCTGATAAACATACCGCTGAAATTTCCACCGAAATTTTTGATTTAGTTACTGGAAAGAAAACCACCGAAGGCATGGCAGTGATTATGAATAAGGAGGAGTTTTAGTTTAGGGAATTAGGAATTAGTGGTCTTTTTAGTAGTCCCCAATTACCTCATTCCCTAATCCCAATTTTCCAATAAAAAAGGCTCAGAAATTATTCTGAGCCTTTTTTATTAAACATTACAAAATATTATTTTGCACTGTTTTTCATGTCTTGTACTTGAGAACGAATGTCTTGAGCCAAAGTTTTTAGCGCTTGCATACCGCCTCTCACACGAGTACCTGCGGCTGCATTTCCTTTGTCATAAAATTTGTCGAAATCTCCCTCTAAGGACATTATCAAATCATGTACTTCTGCAAATCTGTTCATAATAGAATCTGGATTTTAGGTTGAATAAATTAGTTAAAAAGCCCTTTTGTAAGACCACAACGTAATATTTGTGTCGAAATATAGCTATTTTATTACATCTTCCAAATCCAAATAATAAAAAATCAACAAAAACTTTAAAAAAAACATGAAAATTAGACTAATTCAAGCTGTTTTGTCTGTTCTTCGATGAATTTCTCGGCTATTTGACGATAAACACCACCCGTTAATTTGTCTTGTACAATTTTGAAACAATTCATAGTATATTCAACATCTTCGAGTGTGTGTGAAGCCGTTGGAATGATTCTCAACATGATTTGTCCTTTTGGTACAACTGGGTAGGTTACGATTGAACAAAACACGCCCATATTTTCTCTCAAATCTTGTACTAAACCAACTACGTGAGTCAATTCATAATCACCATGCAAGAAAACTGGCGTTACTGGCGAAGTAGTTTCTCCAATATCAAAACCTCTCTCTTTTAAGCCACTTTGTAAGGCACGAACATTCTCCCACAATTTTTCACGGAATTCAGGATGCTTTTTGATTAACTCCAAACGCTTCATGCCACCTACTACAAAAGGCATTGGTAAAGCCTTCGCATAAATTTGTGAACGCATATTATATTTAAGATACATCACGATATCTTTATCAGCAGCTATAAAAGCACCAATTGAAGCCATTGATTTTGCAAAGGTTGAAAAATATAAATCAATTCCGTCCATACAATTCAACATTTCAGGAACTCCTGCACCTGTATCTCCCATTGTTCCAAATCCGTGGGCATCATCACATAAAATACGGAAATTGAAATCTTCTTTCATTTTCACGATTTCATCTAATGAACCAACTTTTCCAGACATTCCAAAAACGCCTTCGGTAATTACTAAAATACCTCCACCAGTTTCAGCAACTTTTTTAGTAGCACGTTCCAAATTCTTACGCAACGAATCCATGTCGTTATGATTGAATTTGTAGTAATCGCCCATTTTAGCTTTGTGTAAACGAATCCCGTCAATCAAACAAGCGTGAGCTTCAGCATCGTAAACGATAATGTCATTCCTATCGCACATACATTCGATAACGGACATAACGCCTTGGTATCCAAAATTCAAAAGAAACGAATCTTCCTTCCCTACGAATTCTGCCAACTGAGCTTCAAATTCTTCGTGTAATAAAGAATTACCCGACATCATTCTTGCTCCCATGGGCGCCGCCAATCCGTACTGTGCAGTTGCTTGTGCATCCGCCTCACGAACTTCAGGATGGTTTGCTAAACCCAAATAATTGTTCAATGACCAGTTTAACATTTCTTTACCCATGAAGGTCATTCTTGGACCTATTTCCCCCGTAAGCATCGGGAAGGTAAAATAATGATGAGAATAGTGAGCATGGGCTCCGATGGGTCCAAGACCTTTACCAACTTTATCGAAAATATCCACTTTATTATTTGATTATGATTTTACAAAAATTAGAACTTAAAACCTCAAAATTATCAAAGATAAGGATTTGAAATCTTAGTAATGTTATATATTTTGGGTTTTAATCCTGTATTTTACTTGAAATATTCACAAAGTTAAAATATTATTTGATTATATACAAAATGTCAGAGACTTTGTATTAAATCAAGTTTATGAACCTAATTGTTTTGAGTTTTATGGTAATATTTCAAGAACTTAGCTTTTAGATTTCTGATTATAATTTTGGTTTGGTATATTAGTTGAGGATTTTGATTATTGTGTAATTGGTTATTATAAATTTGAGATTTATTATTTGAAATTAAATGATTTCACTCCTTACTAATTTAATCATTGAAATATAATGGAAAACGCATCACTCGCCCATGAAGAAGTTGAGATTATTGATTTCTTGGTGGATAATAATGCTATGATTCAAGACTTTTCACGAAGCCAAATGAAGTGGTTTTTTGTGGGAGAAGACTTTCATGTAATTCTGTTTTTGGCAGAAGGAGAGAAGCAAAGATTTGAGCAATTTATTGTAGAACGTTTTTCTGAAAACATGAACGATATGATTGCACTATGGAATAAGTTTGACCAAAGAATCAGAAATAGCGAAGAAGTCAGAATTATGAAACTCGCTAAAAATAAAGTTCACGATTTGATAGCCATGTCTGAAACTTTCAGAGCATTATTTAATCGGATTGAATTTGATGAGGAGTGAGAGATATTATCATTGGATTGAGTTACACATTTGAAATAAAGATATTAAAAATAAACAAAACCAAAGATTCATATAAAAACCAATGCAAAAAATTAACAAAATCCTCATTGCTAATCGTGGTGAAATTGCTTTGCGTGTGATGCGTACTGCCCGTGAAATGGGTATTCAAACGGTTGCTATCTTTTCGGAAGCTGATAGAAATTCTCCTCATGTGCGTTTTGCGGATGAGGCGGTTTGCGTGGGTCCTCCGCCTTCTAATCAATCTTATTTATTGGGTGATAAAATTATTCAGATTTGTAAAGATTTGAAGGTCGATGCCATTCATCCAGGTTACGGTTTTTTGTCTGAAAATTCAGCATTTTGTCAGAAAGTAATGGATGCTGGTCTTCTTTTCATCGGTCCATCGCCCGCAAGTATTGAGTTGATGGGGGATAAATTGACCTCCAAACATACTGTCGCCAAGTATAACATTCCTATGGTGCCAGGCACGCCCGATGCCGTTACGGATAGAACGATTGCCAAGCAAAAATCTAAAGAAATTGGCTATCCAGTCTTGATAAAAGCCTCGGCAGGTGGTGGTGGCAAAGGGATGCGAGTGGTGGAAAATGAGGAGGAGTTTGATGAGCAAATGGATAGAGCCGTTTCAGAAGCCATTTCTTCTTTTGGCAACGGTGCAGTATTTATTGAAAAATATATTACTGCCCCCAAACACATTGAGATTCAGGTACTTGGCGATAAACACGGCAATGTAATACACCTTTTTGAAAGAGAATGTTCAGTCCAAAGAAGGCATCAAAAGGTAGTAGAAGAAGCTCCTTCGTCTGTACTTACACCCGAGATTCGGGAGGCAATGGGGCAATGTGCCGTCATGGTGGCAAAGGCTTGCAATTATTATGGTGCGGGTACGGTGGAGTTTATTGTGGATGAAAATTTGGATTTTTATTTCTTAGAAATGAATACTCGTCTGCAAGTGGAACATCCTGTTACTGAGATGATTACTGGCGTGGATTTGGTCAAGGAAATGATTTGGATTGCGGAAGGAAAACCGCTTTCAATCAAGCAAGAAGATTTGAAAATCAATGGTCATTCCATTGAAATCAGAGTAAGTGCCGAAGACCCTAAAAATAATTTTCTGCCCGATGTTGGAACGCTACATACTTACGTGCGTCCGCAAGGTAATGGCGTAAGAGTGGACGATGGTTTTGAGCAAGGCATGGAAATCCCGATTTATTACGATTCAATGATTGGGAAACTAATCAGTTACGGAAAAGACCGTAACGAAGCCATTGACAAGATGATTCGAGCCATTGATGAATTTAAAATAACGGGAATTGAAACCACTTTGCAGTTTTGTAAATTCGTTTTGAAACACGAAGCCTTCGTTTCTGGGAAATTTGATACCCGTTTTATTGGCTTATATTACACCCCCGAAAAATTGGATGAAGCCCCCGACCCCGACGAAGAAATCATTGCGGCACTTTTAACCAATCATTTATTAATTCATAAAAAAACAGTCAATTCTGCTGCTTCAAATGTAGGAATAACTGTTCAACAAAGTCAATGGAAGGCCAATAGAATAGCTTTAAGATAATAAAATATGTTTACCACAAAAAAATACGAAATTGACATTGATTATCACCCAAGTTATAAATCTGGTTCGGCAGATAATTTGTTCAAATTTGATTTGGAGTATCTTGAAGCTAACCAAAAAACAGCTACAACTATCTTTGGAATAAAGATTCTCGAAAATGGAGTTTGCCTAAAAAGTGCTGTAATTAGTGCCGAGGGAGGAGAAACAGGTGTTCATAATAGTGCCTTGGTGCTTGAAGAAGATAGATTATTACTCTGTTGTGGCGATAAAATCTTTTGTTTATCAATTCCAGATTTGACGCTTTTATGGAAAATAAAGGCTGATGATTTTACTTGTTTTCAAATTTTTGCCTACCAAGACACTTACATTGTGCATGGTGAAATTAATATTTCGAGGATAACTCGTGATGGTACGATTCTTTGGCAGTATTCAGGAGAAGATATTTTTATGAATATGGATGATGAGATAGAATGTAAACTTGAAGCAGATTATATTATTGCCAGCGACTTTAACAATAAAGTTTATAAAATTGGTTACGAAGGAAAGGATTACGTCGATAAAATTAATTGAGGAAGATTCAGAAAATACCTTTAAATTTGACAATAATTAACTTAACCAAAATAAATAATCATGGCTTTCAACGAACAACTCACAACCGCAAAAAACTCAACTATGCGATTTTTCAGAAGACTTTTCATTGGCATTCTTATTATTGCCGTTATAGCTTTATTATTGAGCTTTTTAGCCACTAAAGTTCCGTATTCGGAAGGTGAGAGAGCGGGAGTTGTCTCTAAATTTTCGAGAAAAGGCTATGTTATCAAAACTTATGAAGGCGAATTGAATGTAGGAGCTCAAGGACAAGTAGGCAATATGGCAAATAACCTATGGGCATTCACGGTAGATTCTGACGACCCAAACGTAACTAAAAAATTAGAAGATGCCATGCTAACGGGTAGGAGATTACGTTTGCATTACGAACAACGGTACTTGAAATTCTTCTGGATGGGCGATACTGATTATTTCGTTACACAGGCAGACGAAGCACCTTAGTTTTTGGTGAACGGTTCACGGTAAAAGGTGAACGGTTATAAAAAAGTCAAACATTAAATGAAATAAATTTTCATCTGATGTCTGACTTTTTTATTATACAAAATCATGTAAAGTTCACGTTTAACCGTTCACCGTGAACCGTTTACCGAAAAATTACTTGCTCAGAATCCCCGAAATTCTTAACAAATCAGAATTGATTTCTTTCTTTTTTGTGATGGTATCATGGAAAGGCGTATAAACTAATTGGTCGTTTACTATCCCCGCCATTTCGTTTTTATGTCCTGCCAAAAGCCCTTCAATTGCCCCTAATCCTAATCTACTTGCCAAAATTCTGTCGTAAGCACTTGGACTTCCTCCACGTTGAATATGTCCTAAATTGGTTACCCGAATATCCACAGGCACATCAATGGTCTTTTTTATTTTTTCAGCGATGTTGGCAGCGTGTCCTTCTTCGTCTCCCTCGGCAACAATCACGATGGACGATGATTTCTTTTTCTCAAAACCCGCTTTCAAAGTTGCCACAACGTCATCAACGGTCTGTCTTTCTTCTGGAATCAAAATAGATTCTGCTCCGCCCGATATACCCGACTGAACGGCAATATAACCTGAATCACGCCCCATCACTTCAATAAAGAAAATTCTATCGTGCGAATCTGCCGTATCTCTGATTTTGTCAATGGCATCCAAAGCCGTGTTTACAGCGGTATCGTAGCCAATCGTATTATCTGTTCCATAAAGGTCATTATCAATAGTACCAGGAGCACCCACCGTTGGGATTTGAAAT
>JANPGQ010000366.1:0-2167 GCA_031423975.1 Cytophagales bacterium
ACAATATTTCGGCGCAACAAATTAGGGTCAATAGTGTCTTGCCCCAGAAAAGAAGCCGCCGCTTCTATGTGTTCATATTGGATAAGTGTTACTTGTCTTTTACCTTCAGCATTTCCTTTGTTGGAGCGGTCTCCTTTAAGCCCCCCAATTTCTGCAAGAACCTCTTCAACGACCTGCATCGGCTGCCTTGATTTTGGACGAATACCCATCCAAACGACTT
This sequence comes from Cytophagales bacterium, assembly GCA_031423975.1. GTDB lineage: Bacteria > Bacteroidota > Bacteroidia > Cytophagales > Spirosomataceae > Arcicella. The sequence goes on from JANPGQ010000366.1 coordinate 221, forward strand.
TTCCATTTTGTATAAAATTGCCAAATAGAGCGATAAAAGGTCTTTCTTCTGGTATGATTTGCCAGCGATTCTCGCTATTAGTAAATTTTACATATAATCTTATTCAAGCAAAGGGAAATCAATAGTCATCTCCTTAGCAATGAATCTATAAATAACGTTCATTGACATACAAGGCAATAAATCAAAGACCTGTCGGACTTTTTGCCAAAGATTTTTCTTTGTTTTGCAATACTTTAAGGCTTTGTCGAACGCCTTATCTAATTTTTGAGCAATTTGGTCAGTCAAGAAGGCTAAAAAAGTGAGCAACATGAAATTAGTGGATAAATACTTTTTTCCATGCCCGTAGGAATGTTCTAAATGATACCCTTGGTTTTTCAATGTGTTAAAGGTTTCATTTTCGATTTTCCAGCGACTGCGTCCAATTTTGACTAATTCCTCAATATTATCCTTGTCAATCGGTATATCCGTTATCCAAGTATTGTGAAAAGTGCGTTCTCCTTTCGTATTAAACTGCTCATACTCGAAAAAATTGACTTCAATATCTTGGTTACTACCATTCAATATCAATGAGTTATAATATTGAGCTACACATTTTTCCCCTTTCTCATTGAGCCATTCTTGTTGGATAAGTTTTTTTTCACGTTTCAATTTTTCAACTTGAATCAACACATAGCCTTCTTGAATGCCTGTAATAAATCGCATATTGAGCTCTTTGAGTAAGCGAATTAAGGGACCATTGGGATACAAACCATCAAAGACACCTAATAAATTATAACGGTCTTCGGGTAACATATGCCGTATAATAGGCATCAAACGTTTGGCGGCATTGCGTTCACAATCATTTTTGACTTCGCCATCTTGTTTCACAATAGCCTCACAAGCCACAGGGAAAACCTCTTTGTGGTCGTAATGTGCCAGCACACCCGACAAAGCTTGGTGATGATAAGTCGTTTTGGTGACTTTTCCTTGCTTGTCACGATGTACTTTTGTTAAACAATGTGCGCAAGGGCTCGTGCAAGTACAATAATGTTCCGTCCCATCCACTAAGATACAATTATAACGTCCTAAGACTTTGTATGCTTGTGTAATGCCTTCATTTTCAAGAACTTGTAAGGGTATTTTGAATACCTCTTGTATCTCTTGAGGCGCAATACCATCTATCCCTTCACGCATCCCAGCATCAGAGGGCAAGAAATTAATTTGGTAAATGCGTGCTAAATTCGCCGACCGTTCAGCATAATTTAGCCGATACTGATGCAAGGATGGGTCTTTTAGATGGAACATCGCAAATGCACTTTGTAAGTAATCGGCTATCTGTATTTGCGCATTCTTGTACCGATGTTCGGTAACTTTGCTAAACCCTGATTTGATGCCTTGTATTATTTTATCTACCATTGTTTTCCACTTTTGATGTCTAAGGTAGATGATTTTTGTTATTTTAAATTCATATTTCTATTTTTCTAATAGCGAGAATTGCTGCTTTTACTACCATTAACGAAAAGTAATTTGATGCCCCAATTGACGACTTTCTGTTTGTAGTCGTTGGGGTTGAAATTATTGGCAATGTCAGGATTAAGTTTTTGTTCAACAGCGTAAAAATCGTTTTGGTATAAAGGCAGTTGTACGAAAGGACGAATACTGAGTGCCATAGCGTCGTTCATTCTGAATTCAAAATTCAAGAAAATGTGGTTGGAAAAACCATTTTGAGATATCAAGACTTCTTTAGATCTATCAGAAGATTTTTCTTTTTTCATCACCAATTTATTCCAATCAATGGACGCACCAATGCCTATCCATTGGTAAAAAAACTCGGTGCCGAGGCAGAAGGTTTGGCTTTTGTAGTACAAAATATTGCGATACTCGGTATTGTCGCTTGCTTTTGCACGGTCGTGGACTTGATTGAATTTATTAAACCAATTGAAATCGAAACAGACTGAGGGGATGCGG
>JANPGQ010000367.1:0-5764 GCA_031423975.1 Cytophagales bacterium
ACACCACCAATCAACTGGACATCGTAGTGAATCATGTTCCACTCAATTTCGTTGCCCGCTGCCATCCATTTGTTGTGCCAAATGGCGGTTTCGCCCACAATTTCAACGTTTTTCTTTTTGGAAGCGATGAATTTATCGTGAACAGTGGCGGTTACTTCTAATTTTTTATTTTCCGTAAAACGTCTTGCGGTTTCCTTCATGATGGCGAAGGCACGGGGGAGAATTTCCAATAAAACAACCTCTAATTGTTTATTACGGTCGAGTTCAAAAGAATCAATTTGATTGAAAATAACTTCTTTCGCATCCACCGACATCTCTGGATTGGCTTCAATTTCCATTTTCAAATCGGCAATATCAGCATCAATTTTTGCCAAATTCTTTTGGATAATCTCCTTTAATTCAGCCGTTTGCTGACGTAACAATTCGTCAGAAAGATTTCTGAGTTTAGCAAATTCTATGTTCGTCTTTTCGACATAAGGAGCTAATTCCTTCACATCTCTGGAAGATTTTGTTCCGAAAAGATTAGTTACTGCTTTGGTGATATAATTTATCATTGTACTGGGTTTTGTTCTTTGTTTGATGCAACCAATTGGATGGTTTGTCCGTCTTCATAAAAGAAATACTTACAAATTTAGTTCATTAGACTGAAATTATTTTAATGGAAACTGAATATTAAACTATTATAAAAGTTTCTTGTCGAAATGGGATAAACACGGCAAAGCAAATATTGAGTATAAATACGTGTTAATATGAAAAGGATGTTATTATTTTGTAAAATTATTTAAACCCTAATTTTGCAAAACTTTTTTAAACGACTCATTTAAGATTTTACCAATAATTTATACACATTAAATATTATGTATAAAACGTTACTGTTACTAATTTTCTTATCGTGCATAAATTGGGGGATATTTGGACAAGTTCCTAATGGTTTTCAGGATAACGAATTCGAAGCGGGTTTTGACCAAGTAAATGGCGTAACCTTTGATGCTTCAGGGCGGATGTACACCTGGGAAAAAGTGGGAAAAGTGTTTGTCAAAAATAATTCACAATCTTCAACTTTAATATTGAATATTGAAGATGAAGTGAATTTGGCTACTGATTCAGGCTTAAAAGGCTTTGCTCTTGACCCCAATTTTCTCAGTAATGGCTATATTTATCTAATGTATGAAGTAGATAGATATTTCTTATTCAACAGCGACTCTGCCTATTATAACCCTAACATTAATGACCATCTCAATGCCTCAATTGGTCGAATAACTCGTTATACCGTTGATATTTCTACTTTTACTTCCATTGTTCCAAACAGCCGTAAAGTTCTTTTAGGAACAACAATGACCGATGGATTCCCATTTATTCATGATTCACACAATGTTGGTTCATTAATTTTTGGTACGGATGGCACACTCTTAGCCTCATGCGGGGATTCGTCGGATACAAATGCTGATTCTGGCGACTCTGAAGATACATTTTATGCCCAAGCTATTAGGGATGGCATTCTGAAATCTGATGACCCCAATACGCCCGAAAATGAGAATGAAAATGTGGGTTCTTGGCGGGCTCAAATGGTGAATTGTTTGAGTGGAAAAATTATCAGAATTGACCCCGCCACTGGGGATGGTATTCCGAGTAATCCTTTTTATGACGCTTCGCAACCCCGTGCCGCCAAATCAAGAGTTTGGGCGATGGGTTTTCGCAATCCTTTTAGAATAACTTTAAAACCTAATACTGGCGAACATTTGCCCTCGGCGGGAAATCCTGGAATTATTTATGCGGGCGAAGTCGGCAGTTTCCAAAGAGAAGAAATTAATGTAGTAACAGCGGGTGGGCAAAATTTTGGCTGGCCTCGTTTTGAGGGAATAGTGGAACAAACTACTGAAGTTGTCCAATATCCTTACGACCGTGCCGAGCAGTTTGCAGTCCCTTTCGCTCACAAACGTGCTGCCGTAGATTTCAGGGCTTCCCCCGCACTTGCTTATGTAAATAATCAAATATTTGAAATTGGTACATCTGCCCCAAATGCTATATCAGGTATTGATTTCTTGGGCGGATGTTCAATAGGAGGTGTTTTTTATAATGGAGACAACTTTCCCGAAGAGTACCACGGACGTTATCTTCATGCCAATTTTAATAACGGCGGAGACCCCGATAAAAGCTGGATTCATGGTTTTTCGATGAATAATCAAGATGAATTAACGCAAATGCACAGTTTTTTGCCCCAAGCGGCAGGCGTAACTTGCATGACAGTTAATCCAATAAATGGCTATTTATATTACGCTTCTTATGGTTCTTCTATTCGAGAAGTGAAGTATGACTCTTTGGGCAACCAAGCCCCCGTGGCAAAGGCAACCCAAAGTGTTTTGTTTGGAGTAAGTCCATTAACCGTGCAGTTTGATGCAAGCACCTCTATTGACCCAGAAGGCGGAACACTGACCTATTCTTGGGATTTTGGCGATGGTTTGCCTGTTTCAAATAGTGTAAATCCGATTCATACTTTCACTGCTCCCAATCCAAATCCGATTCTTTATTCAGTTGTACTAACGGTAACGGATGATAATAATTTAAGCAAATCCACGACCTTAGTAGTTTCGATAAATAACACCCCTCCTATTATTAATTCAACCAGTATTGGTAATATGAATACCTTTCCGAATTCTGGGAATTTAACGGTTTCTTTAACTGCCAATGTTAATGACAATGAATCTGATAATTCATCCCTGACTTACAAATGGGAATCGGCTTTATATCATAATACGCACAACCATCCTGAGCCCATTAGTTATGCACAAAGTAGTAGTATTGTTTTAGAACCAGTACCTTGTGATTTAGAATTATATTTTTATAAAGTAAAACTGACTGTAACAGACCCACAAGGACTTTCAACTATCTTTGTTCAAAATATCGTACCTACTTGCAACACTAATAATTTTGATGCCCAAGCACCTACAATTCCTAATAATGTAAGTGTTAGTACGGCAAATTTGACCAATATCTCACTCACATGGGCAGCCTCAACTGATAATGTGGGAGTGGTTTTGTATGAAATCTTTAAGAACGGTATAAAGATTGGCGAGACCAACAATAATTCATTCAGTATTAGTAATTTGACTCCGCATACCCAGTATTATTTCTCCGTTACGGCAAAAGATCTGGCAGGTAATGTTTCTAATAAAAGTCCTTGGTTAGGCAAAAAAACCTTAGCAGTAGTTACACAAGACCTCATCATTTATGGTGATGTTTTGGACACCGATTGGAATAGCTCATCTTCTACTATTTCGTCTTTGTACTTATTCAATACTACCCAGCCTTTTATCAACACAACATCCATTAAAGTTACGAATCCTTCTTTCAATGAAAAATTAGATTTGCGGTATAATCCTGCCCCAATTGATACTAATGGCTACGCAAATGGACTTGATTTTTGGGTTTATAATACCGCAAATACGCCATATCCTCTTCAAATTCAAACATTTGCTAATAATGCTGGCGGTGGAGGAAGTATTAGCATCAACGTAACGGCAGATGCTAATAAATGGACACATTTTCAATTTGATTGGAGTTTATTTGGCAGTCCATCAAAAGTGGGTGGAATTGTTATTAGACTTAACCAAACCCAAACAGAAAGTATATATTTTGATGAAATAAAATTGCTCCATTGTGCGGATATGTATTCCATAATTTCAGGTAATTGGAATGTTCCTTCCACTTGGTCATGCGGAAGAATTCCTATTGTTACAGACGATATTACGATAAGTGCAGGGCATACGGTAAGCATTCCAAATGGTGTAAACGCTACGCTCAAATTTCTGTATTTATTAGGAACGTTGAACCCATTATCAGGCAGTACGTTTAATATTTATAAATTTTAGTTTTGAGGTGTTAGGTTTTAGGTATTAGGTTTTAGTAAACAGATTGTGCCATTTTTACTAACACCTAAAACCTAACACCCAACACCTATTCTCCCCAAAAACAAATGAACGCAAATCAAATTTTTAGTCTTGAAGGTAAAGTAGCCCTTATCACAGGGGCATCCAAAGGTATTGGCGAAGCCATCGCACGGTTTTATGCCGCCTGTGGAGCAAAAGTGGTCATCAATTCTCGCAAACAAGAAGAGTTAGACAAAGTAGCCGAAGACATCCGTTCACAAGGGGGCGAATGCACAGGTATAGCCGCCAATGCAGGAGATATTGCAGGGTGTAAAATGCTCATCGAAAGAACCATTGAGGTTTACGGGGGAATAGACATTTTGGTTAATAATGCCGCTACCAATCCAGTTTATGGCCCCGTTTTAAATGCGGAGGAATGGGCGTTTGACAAGATTATGAACATCAATGTAAAAGCACCCTTTGAGTTGAGTAAAATGGTATATCCCATCATGAAACAGCGTGGCGGTGGTTCAGTGATTAATGTTAGCTCTATTGCAGGAATCACCCCAGACCCAGGTTTGGGATTGTATTCAGTATCAAAAGCTGCCTTAAATATGCTTACGAAAGTAACCGCTAAAGAGTGGGGCGTTGATGGCATCAGAGTAAATTCTATTTGCCCAGGATTAATCAAAACTAAGTTTTCGGAAGCCCTTTGGCAGAATGAAAATATCTTAAATCATTTCGTAAAAAAACTACCGATTGCTCGTATGGGAACGGTGGAGGAAATTGCAGGGTTAGCACTTTTCTTAGCCTCAGATGCTTCTGGATATTGTACAGGCGGCATTTATTCTGCTGATGGAGGAACAACAATTTAAAGAATAATGAATAGAGAATAATGAATATATGGTTCATTATTCTCTATTCTAAGTTAATGCGTACCTTTGTCAAAACAAAAAGACATTGGCAACATTTAAAGAATTAGGCATATCGGCACATTTCGTTCAGGCACTTACTGAAATGAAAATCACCACGCCCACCGAAATACAGGAAAAAGCAATTCCTTTTTTACTCAAAAATCAAAACGATTTTATTGGTCAAGCACAAACGGGAACGGGCAAAACTGCCGCTTTCGGCTTGCCACTGTTGATGAAAGTCAATCCAAAATCAGACGATGTTCAGGCACTTATCCTTGCTCCCACTCGTGAGCTTTGCCAACAAATTGCGAAACATTTATTCAAATTGACAAAATTTGCCACAACCAAAATATTTGTGGAAGCGGTTTATGGTGGTGAAAAAATTGAATTTCAGTTGCGTGCATTATCAAAACCCACCCAAATAATCGTGGCAACACCTGGGCGACTCATTGATTTATTGGAAAGAAAAGCCGTCAGTTTAAAATCCGTAAAAACCATCGTTTTAGACGAAGCCGATGAGATGTTGAGCATGGGTTTTAAGGATGAATTGACCAAAATATTGCGTGGAATTCCGTCTGGTGGCACAAGATGGTTATTTTCAGCCACGCTTCCTCCGTCCTTACAAAAGCTGATTGATACCTATATGTCAAAGGATACTCGCACCGTACAAGTGAGTAAAAATGAGGTAGTCAATAATTTAATTGAACATCAATATTTCATCTGCGAAGAACGTGATAAGTTAGATTATGTAATGCAATTTATTACCACAATGGGGTCGTCAAGTGGCATTATTTTTTGCAGAACGAAAGCCGCAGTCCAAACCCTTACCAAGCAATTAATCAGTAAAAATATTGCCGCAGATGCCATTCACGGAGATTTACAACAAAAAGAGCGAGACAAAGTAATGCGGGCTTTCAAAAGCCATAAATTGAAAATATTAGTAGCCACCGACATTTCAGCCCGAGGTATTGATGTGGACGATTT
>JANPGQ010000368.1:0-4116 GCA_031423975.1 Cytophagales bacterium
CATTGGCGTGAACGCTTCCCAACGCAGGATATTCTACCCATCTCTGCATTGAAAGAACAAAATACCGGGTCAATTTTTGATTCAATCGTAGAACATTTACCCGACCATCCACCCTATTTTGATAAAGAAGAATTGACCGACAAACCCGAACGCTTTTTTGCTTCGGAAATCATTAGAGAGAAGATATTTTTGAATTATAAAAAGGAAGTTCCCTACTCGTGCGAAGTGTCAATTGCGGCATTTAAAGAAGAAGAAAACATCATCAGAATTTCAGCAGAAATTTACGTAGAAAGAGTAACGCAAAGAGCCATTTTGATTGGTCATAAAGGTGAATCTATCAAAAAAGTGGGTATCCAAGCCCGTGAGGCAATGGAAAAATTCTTTGGCAAAAAGGTTTTCTTAGAGCAATTCATCAAAGTAGAACCCGATTGGCGACAGAAACAACAGAAATTGCGGATGTTTGGGTATGGTGGGGAGTAGTTAATTAATTATAAGTCATACGTGTGCTACATTTTAAATTAATAATACCTTGAAAAAGAAGATATTAAAACCACTTTTTATTTTATTATTCTTTCTATGTTCATTTATGACTCATGCTTCTCACTTTAGATATGGTCATATTAGTTGGACTCGTGATCCAGATACTAGAACTGTTACATTTACAATTACAACAGCATGGAGACATGATTTTATAGAGTCCATTGATTTCAATTATGGAGATGGAACTGTCAGTCTGAATCAATTGGGCACAGAAATACTTTATGTACCAAACGAATATAGAGTATTTAGGTTTCAATTAACTCATACATATAACTCTGATGGGCCATTTACCGCATTTTTTAGTAGCTGTTGTAGAATATCAAATCTTCAAAATGGCGCTGATTCTGATTTTGATGTATCTACGATTGTGTGTTTAGCTAATAATAATTTAGGATCACCTGCCTATGCTTCAACATCACCAGTAATTGTTGAAGTAAATCCTACGGCTACAGGTAATATTCAATTTCAATTATTAACTTCAGAACCAGATGGAAGCCCTATTACATACACAACAACCGCCATCAGAGGGAATAATTTCATACCTACTATTGGTTCTAATGTTGCTTCCGTAAACTCTACTGGCTTAGTTTCATGGAATGTAACAGGGACTACAAGTGGACAATTATACCAAATGAAAGTAATAATGTCTGATGGCTGTGCTAAATCTGAAATTGACTTTATTATTAAAATCGGAACAATATCATTAACTCCTAATTTAATAGCTTGCTATCCTTTCAATGGGAATGCTCTGGATAATGTAGGCAATCATCACGGAACAGTTGCTGGGGCAACACTTACAACTGACAGATTTGGAAAACTTAATAGTGCTTATCAATTTAGTCCAGCTTATGGTAATTACATTTCATTAAATAATAAACAAGATTTTGTAAACAATGTATTTACTGTTTCTGCATGGGTAAATCTTTCTTTTATTCCAAGTGCAAGCAATTCAGCAACCTGGCCAATTGGAAAAGATATATTCTCAATAACAGATGATAATAGATATGGAATCATGGAAGATAAGTGGGCTTGGGATGAATCTACAACACCTACGGGGGATCCAATTTTACCCAACATTTGGTATCATGTAGCATTCGTAAGATATAATACGCTTCAAAAAATTTATGTAAATGGAGTATTAGTTTCTACAACTACTGGACCATATACCAATCTTCCTCTTGAAACCTATTATGGTTCAAATGAAATGACGAAAGTAAAGATTGGGGCAAGAGAAAGTTGGCGAGGATTTGATTCACATAATTTTGCAGGAAAAATAGATGATGTTAGATTTTACAGAGGTGCATTATCTAATTCACAAATACAGACTTTAGTTAATTTAGAAGATTGTGAACAGCCTTGCATAAACTATATAGCTTCTTCAAATTCTGGAAATTGGGAGAATCCTTCTACATGGGAATGTGGAACCATTCCTAAGGAAAACGATATTGTACTTATAAAACAAAATCATACTGTTACAATAAATGGCACAACAGTATTCGTTACAAAAGTTAAAAATTTAGGAAATTTACTTTTTCAAAATAATGGACAAATAAAACTGAAGAGATAAAATTTTTGTTAATAATAACCCATTCTTCTACCCCTATCTTAAAAGTATATTATTTCAAAATCGAGGTGCTTGCAAACTAAGATTAAAACGCTGACATTCAGTCTATTAATCAAGTACGGTTTGTAGGAAACAGCTCACAAAACAAGTAAAATGTCAAATATTGTTGCAATTGTTGGTCGCCCGAACGTGGGTAAATCAACGCTTTTTAATCGCCTTATCGAACAGAAAAAGGCAATCATGGACAACGTCTCAGGCGTTACAAGAGACCGTCACTACGGCTACGGACAGTGGACGGGTAAATTTTTTACCGTTATCGACACGGGTGGGTATGTAACCGGTTCGGATGATACCTTCGAGGGTGCCATTCGTGAACAAGTAGAAATGGCTATTGAAGAGGCTGCTGTTTGTCTCTTTGTGGTAGATTGTTCAACGGGAGTAACCGATTTGGACAAAGATTTCGCCAAGGTGTTACGTCGTTCAAAAAAGCCCGTTTATATCGTGGCAAACAAGGCTGATACTTACGAAAAAGGTATGGAATCAGTTGAATTTTATGAATTAGGCATGGGCGACCCATTCGCTATTGCGGCTGAAAGCGGTTCGGGCACTGGAGATTTATTGGATGCCGTAGTGAGCCATTTTCCAGAAGAAGGCATCGAAAATCCAAATTTAGGTATTCCGAAAATTGCTATTTTGGGTAAGCCTAATGTAGGAAAATCTTCGTTTTTGAATGCCTTATTAGGAAAAGAGAGAAGCATCGTAACGGATATTGCTGGGACAACTCGTGATGCCATCGACAACCATTACACGCTTTTTGGTAAAGATTTTATCATTACCGATACCGCTGGAATTCGTAGAAAAGCCAAAATTGATGATAACATTGAGTATTATTCAATCCTGCGGTCTATCAAGGCAATGGAAGAATGTGATATTGCGGTAATCTTGATTGATGCCACTACGATTGACGTTCAGACGGGTCTCCAAGCCCAAGATATGAACATCGTTTCGATGGCTGACCGTGCCAAAAAGGGAATTGTGTTGTTGATAAATAAGTGGGATTTGGTCGAGAAAGATTCGATGACTTCTAAGAATTTGGAAGATGCGATTCGTGCGAGAATGGCTCCCATCAATTATATGCCGATTATTTTTACTTCGGTGAAAGAAAAACAGCGTATTTTTCAGTCGGTAGAGAAAATTTTGGAGGTTTATGAGAATAAAACCAAGAAGATTCCAACTTCTAAATTGAACGATGTGATGTTGAAAGTGATTGAGAATTATCCACCACCAGCTTGGAAAGGGAAATATATCAGAATCAAATACATGACGCAATTACCCACTAAATCACCTTCGTTTGTGATGTTTTGTAACCTTCCGCAGTACATTCGTGAGAGTTATGAGCGATATTTAGAAAACCAATTCCGTGAGCATTTTGACTTTACGGGCGTTCCGATTCAGATATTTTTTAGGAATAAGTAGTGCAACCACATAGAAAACATAGGAAGCATAGATTTAAGTAGAAATTAGCTAAATAGGGATTAAGGATGAAGTTCTTTAATCCCTATTTTTATGGTTAAATTATTGATAAAACTTGCCCTTCTCATAGATTTTATATACGTTTGTAATGTAAACTATAAACACACAAAACTAATGAGAAAGACACTTATTCTACTGATTTTCAGTGTATTAATCGGCTGCAAAGAAAGTTCAATCGACCAAATATTAGCTGATGGAAACAAACTTGTTGAAATCAAAAGTAATGGCAAAACAAATGCAACTTTTGAGTATCAGAACAACAAACTCACCAAAGAAAATCGTTTCGCATTTTGTGATAATCCTTCCGATGAATTTTTCTATGAATATCAAGATGAAAAACTAAGTCAAGTTAGAAGTATTATGAGAGGGATTTATTCCAACTCTTCAAAAATTTGCGACCCAAATAGTGAGGGAATGCGTACTACTGATTTTTTGGAATATGAAAATAACCGAGTTGTCCGTATAACTCGCTCATTATC
>JANPGQ010000369.1:0-7366 GCA_031423975.1 Cytophagales bacterium
CATCGATGCCGTTGCTTTTGCGGCTCAGGACGTTCCATCTGGCTATAAAACCTATTTAAGAGAATATTTTGCTCGGCCAAAAGCGGTATTGGATATTTACTTTTTTGACCGTTTGGAGTATGGTTCAAAAAAAGGAATTGATGTGAAGGAAGAGAAACGATAAAAGTAATATTATACTCAATCAATAAAAATTAGGCTTGCAAACTTAGAATTTGCAAGCCTATATTATTATTATACAAGACTTTCCAATTTTTCATCCGCCAAAATAAATGGTTGCGTGTATAATCGTTTTCCAGTTGCTTTGAAAATGGCATTAGCAATAGCCCCACCCGTTGGCGGAAGTGCAGGCTCGCCCAAACCCGTTGGGTCTATGCCATTATTCACAAAATGCACTTCAATTTCTGGTACTTCATTATAACGTATCAACCGATATTTATCGTAATTATTTTCTTCGGGAGCACCATCTTTAAATTTTAAGTTGGCATACATTGCGTGTCCAAAACCATCCACAATTGCTCCATATACCTGATTTCTCGCTCCACTCTGATTGACAACAACACCACAATCTGTAACGGCAAATACTTTTTTGAGCGTTGGTTTTCCTTTTTTTACTTCAATTTGAGCCACTTGTGCTACATACGAAAAGTGGGAAAAATACACACTAAAACCTTGATAAATGCCTTTTTTCTGCTTACCCCAATTCGACTTTTCGGCTACCATTTTGATAGTTTCAATAAAACGATTTGGCTCATAGGTGATTTTACCGACAGGGTTGGTTTTCACCTTTTCTAATAATTCTAATCGAAATTGTATGGGGTCTTTTCCTGCGGCAACCGCCACTTCATCTAAAAAAGATTGTTCGGCACTTGCCAAAAAATTCGTTATGGGAGCTCGCCAAGGTCCAGTTGTAATCTGCGATTTATAATCTACCGATTCTATCAACACATTTTCAACTGCACCTACTGGAAAATTATCTTGTCGGGTAGCATGTCCTGCATTCATGCCAACTCCTTTCAGATAAAAACCAGTCATATTTCCATTTTTATCAATGGAAGCCTTGAAACGATATTTTACGGCTGGGCGATAGATTCCACCCGTCATGTCATCTTCACGAGTCCACAAAACACGAACAGGAGCTTTGATAATACTTGATAATTCTGCCGCTTCCAAAGCATAATCACTATTCAATCTTCTACCAAAACCTCCGCCCATTTTGGTTAATTCAACGGTTACTTTTTCGGGAGCAATATTCAATAATTTAGCCACTTGTTGCTGGGCACTTTGTGGATTTTGGGTTGGACCTGCCAATTCAACGCCGTCTTCACGCACATGAGCAAAAAAGTTCATGGGTTCCATTGGGTTGTGCGGAATGAACGGACATTGATATTCTGCTTCAATGACTTTGAAGGCATTTTTGAAAGCCATTTCAATATCGCCATCTTTTCGTCGAACTTCAGCTTCTTTTTTATTGAGCAATTCGTTAAAGATTCTATTATGGTCGTCAGAACTTTCAAGGTCTTTTTCTTTTTCCCACTCAAATTTTACCGTTTTTCGTGCCTGCATTACTTCCCAAGTTGATTTGCCAACAATCGCCACTTTATTGCCAAACGAAACCACATTGACTATTCCTGGCATTTTCTTGGCTTCTGTAGCATCAAAAGATTTGAGTTTTAAGCCAAAAGCAGGCGGACGTTGAATTTGGGCGTGCAACATTCCTTCTTTTTTATAATCAATACCAAACAAAGGTTTTCCAACCAATAAATCTGGATTATCAACCCCTTTAATGGTACTTCCAATCAATTGATAATCAGCAAATTTCTTTAATTCTACCGTTTCAGGAGCTTTTAATTTTGAAGCGGCATCCGCCAATTCTCCATAACTTAACTTTTTGCCTGTTGAATGAATTACATAACCTTTCTCAGTTTTCAACTCACTGCTTTTTACATTCCACTGTTGGGCAGCGGCTTCTTTCAACAAAGATTTTGCCGTTGCTCCTGCCTTTCGTAGTCTGTCCCATGAATGCTTGATTGCCCCACTTCCACCCGTTACTTGGCGTTCAAATTTTTTATCTAAATCGGCTTGTTTTACGATTACGTCTTTCCAATCTACATCCAATTCTTCGGCAACAATAATCGGGAAAGCGGTTTTTATACCTTGACCAATTTCAGGATTGGGCGAGTAAATGATCACTTTACCCGTTGGTTCAATGGCTAAAAAGGAATTAAAATTTAAAAGTGATGCGTTTGTCGTATTGATAATTTCTGCTTCAAAGCCATTGGCAGAAAACCAATTAAAACCGACAATCAATCCTCCAGTTATACCAGAGGCTGTTTTCAAGAAATTTCTTCTCGATTGACTATTTTTCATTGTTTTGGTTTTTAAATGGTACGACTATTTCATTTTTTCGGCTGCCAATTTTACGGCCTTCTCAATTCTGTGATACGTTCCACAGCGACAAATATTACCCGTCATGGCGTTACTAATATCTTTGTCGGAGGGCTTCGGATTGGTTGCTAAAAGAGCAGAAGCCGTCATCATTTGCCCTGCCTGACAATAGCCACATTGCGGCACATCCAATTCGTCCCAAGCCTGTTGAACAGGGTGAGTTCCGTTCTCAGAAAGCCCTTCGATGGTAGTAATTTCCATTCCTACTACTGAAGAAACGGGTAGTACACAAGAGCGTGTGGCAGAGCCATTTAGGTGAATGGTACAAGCTCCACATTGAGCAATTCCGCAACCATATTTAGTACCTACCAACCCAATGTGGTCACGCAAAACCCACAACAATGGCGTGTTTGGGTCGGCATCAGTTTTGTAATTTTTTCCGTTAATTTTTAAAGCTATATTTTCCATGAAGGTTTTGGGGAAATGTTGGATAAATACTAAACGAAAATACACAGAATATGTTTATTCTGTGTATTTTTTAGACATAACTTGATTTTGTTGGGACAAAAATCAAAGAATTGTTACATTATGACAATAGTATTGCCATACAAGTTTCTTTATCCTTCGCAATTTGGGCTTTCAATTCATCTAAACCATTGAATTTCTGTTCATTACGGATTTTTTGAACAAACTCAATCGTTAGGTTTTCACCGTAAATTTCACGGTCAAAATCAAAAATGTTTACTTCAATCGTTTTGAAAGTACCATCCACCGTTGGACGATTTCCAATATTTAGCATACCACCAAACGCTTCTTCACGATAATAAACTTTTACGGCATACACGCCATCGGCAGGTACTAATTTAGCAATTTCACGTACTTGAATATTAGCGGTAGGAAAGCCAATCGTTCTTCCCAATTGCTTTCCTTTGACAATAACCCCCGAAATGGAATAATTTCTTCCTAAAAAATGGTCAGCCGTTGGCACATCACCTTCATTGAGAGCTTTCCGAATTTTTGAAGAGCTAATTCCTACATTTTCAAGGTCTTGGCGTGAAATCTCTTCTATTTCAAATCCGTAACGTGCTTTATTTGCCTTTAAATAATCAAAGCCTCCTTCTCTATTTTTTCCAAAACGATGGTCAAATCCAATCACTAATGTTTTTGTTCCAATGGCATCAATCAAGATTTTTTGGATAAATTCTTCGGAAGAAAGTTCAGAAAATTCACGAGTAAAAGGAATAATCACCAAATGATTAATCTCGTTTTTTTCTAATAATTCTATCTTTTCATCCAGCGTAGAAAGCAAATTAACTACCTTATTATCAGGAGAAATCACACTCCGAGGATGTGGATAAAACGTTATTACAACCGTTTCTCCCTTGTTTTCAGAAGCAACTTCCTTCAAACGATTCAATATTTTCTGATGCCCTAAATGAACACCATCGAAAGTGCCACTGGTAACAACTGCATTTTCTAATTTTACAAAATCTTTTATTCCGTGATATACGTTCATTTTCTCTTATTAAAATGGTTAGCTTCTGGTTTTTCTACATATTCCAAGCCCTTGTTTTCCATAAATTGTTGAATTGTTAAGGCATTTTCAACCGAATACTCCCCTATTCGCTCACGCCTCAACGCACTCATATACGCCCCCGAATGACAAGCAATTCCAAAATCTCTCACCAAACTTCTAATATAAGTCCCTTTGGAACAGATAATTACAAAATTTATTTCGGGAAAATTAGTTGAATCAATCTCAAATTTCATAATCTCAACTTCCCTCGATTTTATCTCAATATCTTCATCTTTCACTCCCTTCCGAGCTAATTCATAAAGCCTTTTTCCATTTACCTGAATGGCGGAATATATCGGGGGAATTTGTAAAATTTTGCCTTGAAATTTATGCAAAGCCTCCTGCAAAACTTCTTCGGAAATATGTTCAATTGGAAATTCTTGGTCAAAATTAGTTTCTAAATCAACAGAAGGGGTTGTTTTGCCTAATACCAATGTTCCAGAATATTCTTTTTCTTGGGCTTGGTACAAATCAATCTGCTTCGTCATTTTGCCAGTACACAAAATCAGCAAACCCGTAGCCAAGGGGTCAAGTGTACCTGCATGACCAATTTTTTTAAATTTACCAGCAAATTTCAGTTTCTTCGTAACATCAAAAGAAGTCCAGCGAAGGGGTTTATCTATTAAAATAACTTCGCCCAAATCAGGCTGATTATTGTTTAAATTATCTTGAATCATTGATTATTTGAAAAGTGTAACTAAAATAACCAGCCCTAAAATAATGCGATAAATTCCGAAATATTTGAAGCCGTATTTATTCAAAATGCTAATAAAAAATTTAATGGCAAGTACCGCAACTATGAAAGCTACCACATTTCCAATAGCTAAAAATTTCACTTGCTCGCTCGTGATACTTCCCTCCTCTTTTACGAATTTCAATAATTTGTATCCCGTTGCAGCCGCCATCGTTGGCACAGCCAAAAAGAAAGAGAATTCAGCCGCCAAACTTCGTGAAAGTCTTTGTTGCATTCCGCCGATAATGGTAGCTGCACTTCTGCTCAGTCCAGGAAACATTATTGCTAAACATTGATACAACCCAATTTTTACGGCAGAAATATTATTAATGTCCGACTCTTCATGAATAATGGGATTTTTAAACCAATCATCTACGAAAAGCAAAATGATACCGCCAACCAACATAACCGTTGCGATGAAGGCAGGGTTTCCTAAGTGTTCGTCAATTACATCATCTAATAATTTTCCAAAAATCAAAGCCGGAACTACAGCAAGCCCTAATTTGACATAAAATTGCCACTTGGAGAAATCAAAAAACTTCTTCCAATACAACACAACAACCGCCAAGATTGCTCCCAATTGAATACAAACCTCAAAAAGTTTGGTAAATTTATCATCTTCAATTCCTAAAAAAGAACTCATCAACACCATGTGTCCAGTAGAAGAAATAGGTAAAAATTCGGTTATGCCTTCAATAATGGCAAGAATAATGGCTTGGATAATTGACATTTAAAATAATATTTTGGGGTTAATGGCATTTCTATTCTGCAAAGATAATCATAAATCGGTTTTAGATAATTAACAAAAGGCTTATTCAAGATTCTTAAACGCCAAAAGCCTTCAAATTATGAAGGCTTTTGGGAAATAAATAAAAATAGTACCTACAAATTTTTCTCCAACGTAGCTTTCCAATCAGCATAAATTTCTTCGTAAATGCTTGATTTAGATCCATCAGGCTCAATCAACCCAATTTTCTCCATATTTACAAACGCTTCTTTGGGATTACTAAAATATTGATTACCAATACCAGCCCCTAACGCTGCCCCTTTTGCACCATCGGTATCATACAATTCCACACCCACGCCCGTTACGTTCACAAGGGTTTGCGAGAAAATATCACTCAAAAACATATTTGCCTTCCCAGCCCGAATCACCGAGGGCGAAGTTCCCGTTTCAGCCATTATATCCATTCCATATTTCAAAGAAAATGCAATTCCTTCCTGTGCCGCACGGATAATGTGAGCATTGGTGTGAATATTAAAATTGACTCCCTGAAAGTTTGAACCCACCGTTTTATTCTCCAGAACACGTTCAGCACCGTTTCCAAAGGGCAAAACCCGTAAACCATTTGCCCCCGCCTCAACGGTTGAAGCCATTTTATTCATGCCTTGATAGTCAATATTGGCGATATTATCACGTACCCAACGATTCAAAATACCTGTGCCATTAATACAAAGTAACGTTCCCAAACGATTTTGATTATTCATTTGATGATTGACATGGGCAAATGTATTCACTCGAGATTTTGGGTCATAGCTTACTTTATCAGAAACCGAATAGATAACTCCCGATGTACCAGCCGTTGCCGCAAACTCCCCAGGCTCTAACACATTGAGAGACAAGGCATTATTAGGTTGGTCTCCTGCTTTATACGTTACAGGCATACCCGCTTTCAAGCCCAACAAATCTGCGATTGAGCTTTGTAAACCACCATGATTTGAGAAAACTGGGCGAATTTCTGGAAGAATTGTGGCTGGAAATCCATAATATTTCATAACATCCTCTGAAACAGAATTATTTTGGAAATCCCAAAAAATTCCTTCTGACAATGCAGAGTTTGAGGTGGTAATATCACCTGTCAATTTCATCGAAATAAAATCACCTGGCAACATTATTTTGTAAACCGAACCATAAACTCTCGGTTCATTTTCCTTAACCCAAGCCAATTTAGAAGCCGTAAAATTTCCAGGTGAATTTAATAAATGAGAAAGTGATTGTTCCTTTCCAATGCCTTCAAAAGCCTTATTACCTGTTTCAACGGCACGACTATCACACCAAATAATCGCAGGGCGAAGAACCTTCAAATCACGGTCAATCATCACCAGTCCGTGCATTTGATAGGCAATTCCAATGGCTTGAATATCTTTTGGATTGTATTTTCCCGAAGCATTGCACCTTAAAATAGCTTGCTGAATACAATTCCACCACATTTCTGGGTCTTGTTCCGCCCAACCATTTTGGGGTGAAGAGATTGAATTTTCCGTATCAGGATATTGAGCCGAAGCAATTAATTTGCCTGAAGCACCATCCACAACGGATGCTTTTATAGAAGAAGTTCCTAAATCTAAGCCTAAAAGTAACATAATGAGGTTGGGGTAATTGTGTTTTTAAAAGATTTACCAAAAATAATCAATGTTCTATACAGTTCTATATAAAAGGCTTTACGATTTAAACGAAAATAAGTTAAATAACTGACAATCATATATTTACCTATAAAATAACTACAATATTTTTTTGAAAATTATCTCAAACTAACAGCAATTTCTTTTTTGACTTTCTTGGATGGGTATTTATGTTGAGAAAATATAATTCTAACCAATTTTTAGCCCTTTACTTTTTGTCTTGATATAAAAAGAAACCGAAGCGTCGGTCGCAAAAAAATCAAGAAATT
>JANPGQ010000370.1:0-12276 GCA_031423975.1 Cytophagales bacterium
CTTTTATCATTTTTTTGGCACAAATATTTACAGGAATTCCCTTGGCTTGGTTTACGTCCATTTTACCGTAAGCATTTCCGTCTTTTCCGATGGCACTCAACGAAATTGGCGTATTTATATACCCTGGGCAAACGATTGTTACCTCTATGCCATCACGCCAAACTTCGCCTCTCAATCCATCAAAAAAACCTTGTAGAGCATGTTTTGAAGCACAATACATGGTTCTGTATGGCGTTCCGATTTTCCCACTCACACTACTGGTTACTAAAAAACTCCCCGATTTCTTTTGAATAAAATGGGGTAAGACAACCCTTGTCAAAGCCACCACGCTGGTGAAGTTTGTATCCATTAATCTATGAGCATCTTGGTCAGACATTTCCGAAAACAAAGTTCGCTGGCTGATTCCTGCGTTATGCACCATCACATCTACACCGCCAAAACGAGCAATAATTTGACGAAATTTATCCTGAAACGAATCCATTTCTTGCATATCCATCGGCAAGATATACACTTGACTATCAGACAGATTTGCACTATTTTTCACCCGTAATAATTCACTTTCACGGCGAGCTGAAAGCACCAGTTTAGCTCCTTCTTGGGCAAATTGCTTGGTCAATTCTTCACCAATGCCTGACGATGCACCCGTTATCCAGATGACTTTATCTTTTAAGTTTTTCATTAATATGTGGTGGTTTAATTTAGATGAAGTTACACGAAGGGATTTACTGAAACAAATATTTTGGAAATGAATTTTGGTTAGGTTTTTGATTTGATTCTATAACACAGTGTTGCTACGATTCGCCAGTCTTTGTCCATAATAAGCCATGAGTATTGTCGCTTAAATTTCACCTTTTGTCGATAAAACACATTCCAAAAGCACGATTTTTAGCGTAAATTCGTTTACAAAAAACAGATTATAAAAAACAAAACTCAAAATATGAAAAAAGCCATTTTATTTGCCTCATCAATCCTTATTATGTCTTCTTGTGTAAGCAAGAAAAAATTAGCAGAAGCTCAATCAGAATATTCTACTTTTAAAGCCGCCTCTGAAAATAGCATCGCCAAAGCGAGAACGGAACTCCGTGATTGTGATAAAGTTAAGAACGAAATAGAGTCATCTTTAAAAAGCAAAGAAGCCGAATCTGATGCTAAGTCAAAGCAAATCAAGGCATTAGAAGACCAAGTAGATTATCTAAAAAAGACCAATACCAATCTTTTGGATAGAATGTCTGACCTCTCAATCGTGAGTAAATCAGGAGCGGAAAGTATCAAAAAATCTTTGGAAACGTTGAATGACCAAAGCAAGTATATCAAAGATTTGAACTCTTCTGTTCAACGAAAAGACTCTTTAAATTTAGCGTTGGTAATGACCTTGAAACGCTCATTGGCTGATATTAACGATGATGATGTAACGGTAGAAGTAAAGAAAGGGGTAGTTTATATTTCAATTTCTGATAAAATGCTCTTTCAGTCTGGTAGTGCAGTAATTAATCAAAAGGCTGAGGTAGTTTTGGAGAAAGTTTCAAGGGTAGTAAATGACCATAAAGAGCTGGATATTTTGGTAGAAGGACATACCGATAATGTACCCATTTCAACGGCTTCAATAATTGATAATTGGGATTTATCGGCAAAAAGAGCTACTTCGGTAGTACGTTTATTACAGAATAAATTCGGAATTGCTCCTGAACGTATGACGGCCGGTGGTCGTTCAGAATATGCTCCGAAGGATGTAAATACCAGTGAATTGGGACGCAGAAACAACCGTAGAACCGAGATTATCGTAACGCCAAAACTTGATCAATTCTTTCAGATGTTGGCTGGACAGAAATGACGGTTCACGCACAAAGGTAAATGAATGGTAAACGGTTTTACGAGAATCAGGTAATGTAGTTTTATTATTTTCGTATATCGCTTTTTTCGATACGTTTATAAAAAAGGCAAATAAGAAATTCATTTTCTTGTTTGCCTTTTTGTTTTTTGCACGGTTTTTGATAGAATAATTTAGCTAATGCTATATGTACCCATCATAATCCACGAAAAAATTTATGAACAAAATTATCGCAATTGCTTTTTGCATATTCCTTACGTCCTCCTGCGTGAGCAAAAAGAAATTCATAGAATTACAAGATGAATACTCTACGTTCAAAGCCACTTCTCGAAACACAATCAACAAAGCTAAAAACGATTTAAAAGAACGTGAAAAACTACTATCCGCTTCCGAAGCCAATACCAAATCAAGAGATAAAGATTTGATGCTCAAGGCAAAGCACATTAAAAACTTAGAGGAGCAAACGGAATTTTTGAAAAAAACTAACAATAAGTTATTGGAAAAAATGACCGACCTTACGATGATGACCAAAGCAGGAGCCGAAAATATCAGAAAATCAATGGAGGCTTTGAACGAACAGAGTCAGTACGTTGAAAGTGTAAATGCGGCTCTGCAACGCAAGGATTCGTTGAATCTTAATTTTATGGTTTCTCTCAAAAGAATGATGAATGATATTCCAGAAGAAGATTTGAATATGAAGGTAAGGAAAGGATTGGTGTGTATTACCATTTCTGATAAAATATTATACGCAAATAATAATGCCTCATTGAGCCAAAAAGGAGAAAATACCATCGAGAAACTCGCCAAAGCGTTAAATGAATATCGTGATTTAGACGTTTTGGTAGAAAATCATACTGATAACACGCTTGTGTCTGCCGATGGCGTGAAAGATAATTGGGATATGTCTGCTCGCAGAGCCACCACTATTGTACGAATGTTGCAAACTCGTTTTGGGGTTTCGCCCGACAGGATGTTTGCAGGGGGGCGTTCGGAATATCAACCCAAAGAATTTGCTGCGACGGAATCTGCCAAAAAAATAAATCGCAGAACAGAAATATATATAATGCCGCAGTTAGATCAATTTTTTCAATCTTTTGTGTTAGGAGGTATGGCGAAATAGTTGTTCACTTTCGATGTTCGTTTTTCGAATTTCGATGTTCGTAAAAAAGGTCAGGAAGAGCAATTCTTCTTGACCTTTTTTTATTTTCCCAAAATCCCAACATCGAACATCAAGAAACGAGCATCGAATACATCGAAATTAATTATTTCCCAAAATAAGCGGAGTATTTCCTTTTCCACCCATAATAATCACCTTTGAATTGGGCGATTTGGCAATTTCAATTTGGGCTTTAATGGCTTCGTATTGCAACTGTTTATCACTCAAACCTGTTGAAAGAATCTTCTGATAATCGGCAATACCTTGTGCCTCTACACGCTTACGTTCTGCTTCTTGCTTCTCTTTTTGCAAAACAAATTGCATCTTCTGAGCATCCTGTTCGGCATTGATTTTTGACTCAATGGTTTGTTTTACCGACGTTGGCAGATTGATATTTCTTACCAAAAGTTGTTCCAACAAAAGCCCTCTTTGCTTAAAATTCATCTCAATTGACTTAAAAATACGAGCCTGAAATTCATCCCTTTTAGTGGAATAAAGTGCCACTGCATCGTAATAAACGGCATTATCTCTAATTTTGGTACGAGTAATCGGGCGTACAATTTTGTCTTGATAGTCAACGCCAATTTCTCTCAATACTTTGGGAGCTTCGGCTGGAATTAAGCGGTACAAAACGGTTAAATCAATGACCACTTCCAAACCGTCCGCCGTCAGAACTCGAATGGCATCATCGCCTTCCTTGCTTCCCTCATCACGAATGGCAGACATCGTGTAGTTTTGCGTTTTAATGTCAAAAGTTGTAACATTAGATAGTGGATTTACAAAGTTTAACCCACTTGATAAAGTTGATTGCCCCACATTTCCAAATAAAGACTGCACTCCAACTTCACCCGCATCAATCTGCTTGATACCCGACGAAAGTATTCCTAAGACAAGCAAAATACCGCCCACTACTTTCACAGGACGTGAAAACCGAGCCACAGTCAGCGAAGGCGTATTGATGGCGAAACCGACCATCAAAGCCACAATACCCAAAAAGATTAAGAACATAGTTTTGTGAATTAAAAAAATTACGTTTTGGTTGAAAATAAATACAGCCTCAAATATTGCCTACTTAATACTGTATTATTCAATATTGGTATGAAAGGAAGTTTTTATTGATAAACTGTTGGTTTGGCATATTGGTTTTAGCTTTAATATGTTGTCATGCAATATTGATACCTCATTATTACATATTCTTTATTTATCTTTGCTTATAAGAACAAATTATTCCTATCAATAAGCAAAATGAAAATAGCCATTCATGGGCGAAATTTTAAGGACGAAACTAAGCCTTTCGTACAGGCAATGTTTGATACATTGGCTGAAAAAAATATTGAGTTACAAATCTCAGAATCGTATCAGGAATTTCTGAACGAAATTGGCATAACGCATTCAGCTACCAATTTTTATTCTACAAAGGAAGACCTTTTTGATGCTAATTTTGTACTGAGTTTGGGGGGTGATGGTACACTTTTGGATGCCGTTACACAGGTGGGCGACCGTGAAACACCAATTTTGGGTATCAATACGGGACGTTTGGGCTTTTTGGCAACGGTTTCTCCCGATAAAATTCAGGAAAGTTTGGCAGAAGTTTTTGCAGGAAATTACTCGCTTGATGCCCGTACCCTTGTGAGTATTGAGGCACGGCTGAACGAAGAACCCTTAGATATTTTCAACGGATTAAATTTTGGTTTGAACGAATTGGGTATCATGAAAACTGATACGTCTTCCATGATTGTGGTGAAAGCTTATTTGGACGGACAGTTTCTGAATGCTTATTGGGCAGACGGACTTATTATTGCAACTGCCACAGGTTCAACGGGTTACAACCTTAGCGTGGGTGGTCCCTTAGTAATGCCTACCTCGGATATTTTCTTGATTGCTCCTATGAGTCCACATAATTTGAATGTGAGACCTTTGGTAATTTCTACTGATTCAACGCTTGATTTTGAAGTAGAAAGTAGGAGTAATAACTGTTTGATTTCCTTAGATGCCCGCTCGAAAGTGGTGGATAGTAACGTAAAAATAAAAATGCACCGTGAAAAATTCGTGGCAAATATCATCAAATTGTCAGATACCAATTTCTTAAATACGCTGAGGAGTAAATTGAATTGGGGATTTGATATTAGGAATTAAATTTTTCGGTACAAGGGTGAACAGTACATGGTAAACGGTTATACGAAAATAAAAGGTGAACGGCTTTGGAATATAATTTTCCGCAAACCGTTCACCTTTTACCGTCAACCGTGCTACAAAAGGAAATTACGCTACTGCAATCTCTTTAACTGCTGGTTTCAATTCTTCTTTTTTAGGAAGACCTACGTGCAAGATACCGTCTGTGTATGAGGCTTCAATCTTTTCTCCGTCCACATTTTTAGGTAACGTAAAAGTGCGTTGGAATGAAGTGTAATTGAACTCCTGACGAGTATATTTCTCGGTTTTTTCTTCCTTATTTTCTTCCTGTTTGGTAGAAATAGTCAAACGATTTTCGTGAAGGCTCAATTTAAAATCTTCTTTTTTCAAGCCAGGTGCGGCTACTTCAATTTGAAAACTTCCTTCATTTTCTTTCACATTCACGGCTGGAATGTTGTTGTAGGCTACATTGTTGAATGATTTTGATGGAAACATGGTATCTAAGTTTTTTACTAAATGATTAAAATCTGTACTGAACGCTGCCCGACTTAAAAATGGGTTTGCTGGTTGATTGAATCTTACAAGTTTCATGACTGTATGTTGTTTAATTGTTGATATAATGATTAAAAATGTCTGGAAATCTTTATTCCCGAAGACATTTATCCATTCTTCAAATCCTGTACCAGTCAATTTTTTACGCCATTTTGTCTTGATTATACCAATGTCTATAAATTATAACTGACATAATTACCGAAAATCCTTTTTATCCAATTTCTAAATCTAAATCCCAAAGCCCTTAATCCCTAATCCCCAATTACCTAACCCCTAATACCCAACACCCAACACCTAATAATCATTATTTAGTAAATGGTCATTTAGACTTATTAAATGGTCGATGTATATTAAGCAAGCCTTTATACCTTGCACCCAACAAATACGATGTTTTTTATCCATAAACCAATGATTAACAATACGATGGCTTTTTATCGTAGATAATCCACAAATTAATTTAAAGAAAATGAAAAATCAATTTATCATTACCTTGCTATGTTTATCATTAATTGGAACAATAGCAAAGGCTCAAACTCAGAAGCCCACAACAACCAAGAAGCCTTCGACGACCGTAAAATCATCAGCACCGAAAACAACAACTAAGACCTCGACAACAACAACGACTACTATTCCGAATTCGACGACAGCTCCTGTAGTAGTTGAGGAAAAAAAGACAACGACCACCACAACAACAAATCCATCGCCGAGTAATTCGATGAATTCTAATGGCTCGTCAAGTTCAACAACCATTCAGCAATCATCTGGACCATCAAAAGGTGGTAAAAAACCTGCTGACCCAAAGCCAGATAAAGTAGTTGAACCCAAGCCTGAAAAAGTGGTGAAAGTGAAAGAACCCAAACCAGAAAGGATGAGAAATTCGAGTAGTTCTTCGGATGGTAGAGTGAGATTTGGAATAAGAGCAGAAGTTACCCAAGCCGTAACGCTTGAGAGCGGAGGAAGTTATGATTTATCACCAGGCGTAAATGCTGGATTAATTGTAAATTTACCCATTAGCCAAGTAGTTTCTATTCAGCCAGAGGTACTTTATTCAATGACTGTAATTAAATATTCCTCGGATGCTAATAACTACTCAAAAGCTACCACAGGGTCGATTTTAGTTCCGTTAATGGTAAATTTCAACTTTGGGCAAGGCTCAACAAAATTCATGCTAAATCTGGGTGGGTATGGAGATTATTTGCTGAATGCAAGCAACAAAGTAGTAGCAGCCGGTAAAACTGTCTTGGATGGTACTCTTGACATTACCGGAGAAGATAAGTTTGATTACGGTGCTGCCATTGGAATAGGCGTAAAAATAAATGGTAATTTCATGATTGAGGCTCGGAGCTTTTATGGACTAAAGGATAATAAAGGTAAAAATGGTCTTGGTACAATTGGAATTGGTTACTTTTTTTAATGAACAAGAAATGATAGTATATTCAAAAAGCCCTTCTCATTCACTTGGAAGGGCTTTTTGGGGTTTAATTATTGTATTAACCCATTGAATAGTTTATGGATTTTGCTTATCTTTTTATAGCTTGCAACACAATCCCGCTGATTTTTTCAATAATTAACAACACGATAGCGTTTTCGTATAAACACAATCTGAAAATCATGAAATATTACTTTTTTATTAACTTACTTTGTTTGTACTTAATTGTAAATATTTCGTTGGCTCAACAGAAGAAACCCGTATCGCCCAAAAAACCTACCGCAACTGTAAAGACAACCGTGCCAAAGCAAACACTGCCCAAAACAAATATACCCACAAAACCAACCACAACGACGACTACAAAACCTTCAACTACTGTGATTCCTGTACCTACCCCAACTAAGGTAGAAGAAAAGAAACCTGCCAAAACTAACACAACGAGTCCTGCTTCCATAAAAACAGAAACGCCTACTGAACAGCCCAGTTCAACCACCATTCAACAGTCGTCTGGACCAATTAAGGGTAATAAACTGGAAGAAGAAATAAAGGACTCGAAGTCTCAAAAGGCAAAAACACCTAAAATCCCCCTTGAAGCGAGAGCCATAAAATTTGGCATTCGTGCAGAAGCTACGCAATCATTTACCCTTGAAAACGGTTCAGGCATTAATTTATCACTTGGTGTAAACATTGGTTTGATTGTCAATTTACCCATCAATAAAATAGTTTCCATTCAGCCCGAAGTGCTTTATTCAATGGTCAATACAAAGGCTTCAACGGATGATAATAATTACGTAAAAAGCTCAATTGGGAGTGTTTTAGTACCTTTGATGTTCAATTTTAATTTTGGAAAAAGTACCACCAAGTTTATGTTAAATTTGGGTGGATATGGCAATTATGGGTTGAGCCAAAATACCAAAATAGTTTCGTCAGGTACAACCATTAAAGAAGGTTTAATTGACTTGGGCAATGATAGATTTGATTTTGGCGGAGGAATTGGCGTGGGTGTAAAATTAAAAAATAAGCTCATCATTGAAGCCCGAAGTTTTTATGGGATGAAAGATAATTTCAATAAAAATGGCTTTGGAACGATTGGAGTAGGATATTTCTTTTAATCGGCAATCGGCACAGAAAAAGTGAATCTTTGGAATTCAAATTCCAAAGATTCACTTTTTTACTGATTACTGACCTATATTTCTACTGAAACCAAATTTCTTACAATATCATCAAAAGTATCTCTTTTACGAATCAATTTTGCTTCACCATCAATGACCAAAACCTCAGCGGGCAAAAGTCTTGAATTATATTGTGAAGCCATTGAAAAACAATATGCTCCTGCATTTTTGATGGCAATAATGTCTCCTGCTGAAACTTTATTCATCAATCTTTCGCCTTGCTTACCCTCTTGTGTCCACGAAAAAGTATCCGTTTCACAAATATATCCCACTACACGGTATTCTTTTTGCTCAGAAGTGTCCTGATTGGAGGCATTAAAAATATCGTGATATGCTCCGTACATCATGGGTCTGCCCAAGTGATTCAAGCCTGAATTGATGCCTACAAATGTCTTGATGGGATCAGTTTTTACTACATTGGCAGTAGCTAAAAACGTACCCGCTTCGCTTACTAAAAACTTACCCGGTTCAAACCAAAGTTGCAATTCACGCCCATAATTTTTGCAAAATTCCAAGAACGCATTGGTTAGTACCTCTCCTACTTCTTTCATATCCGTAACGGAGTCGCCTTCTTGATATGGCACTTTAAAACCTCCTCCTAAATCAATGATTTCTAAGTCTTTAAAATTAGAAGCGATATCTAAAATGGCAGTTGCGGCTTTGGTAAAAGCATCAGCATTTTTCACATCAGAACCAGTATGTTGATGCAAACCGATAATTTTCATATTGTATTTTTCCACGATTGCCAAAATTTCATCTTTTTGATGAATCGAAATTCCAAACTTAGATTCTGGATGAGCTGTCATGATTTTTTCGTTGCCTCCGCCAAATACATGCGGTTTCAAGCGAATCAGAGCCCCTTTAGTATTTCCGTATTGTTTCCCGAATTTTTCTAATACATCCAGATTGTCGAGATTGATACGTGTACCCAATTCAGCCGCCAATTCAATTTCATCAAATGAAACACCACTGGGTGTAAACGTAATCTGTGAACCCTCATAACCCGCCATCATTGCCAAACGCAATTCTTCGGGCGAAACCACGTCAATCTCCACGCCATGCTTACGCATGAGTTTCAAAATCGACAGATTGGTGTTTGCTTTACAAGCGTATTTTATCTTTAAATTAACATTCGAGAAAGAATCACGCAAAATGGCAATTTTTTCGATAATTTTGTCAGCATCATACACATATAAAGGCGTACCGAAAGTTTGAGCTAAATCTGTAAGTGGAATGGTTTGGATATTGTAATACATTTTTCGATGTTCAGTATTAACCCTCGCAAGGGTTTTGAACCTAACGAGGGTTACTCAAAGGGTTCGTCGATTAAATTTTCCACAAAGATACCCTCCAAAATTTATCAACTAAAATCAAAACCAATGAAAAAACTTATTTTATTATTCTTTATCGTTCAAGCAACATTATTAAATGCCCAAATCAAAAACGGTCCGATGGTTGGATACTCCGACATGAAGGAAGTTATGTTATGGGTACAAACTGAAAAACCTGCCAAAGTAAAATTTGTGTATTGGGAGCAGGGAAATCCTACCAAAAAGATGACAACCGATGAAGTCTTGACTACTAAAATGGATGGATTTGTAGCAAAAATCGTTTGTGACGAAGTTACGATGGGCAAAAAATACAAGTACGAAGTATTGATAAACAATAAAAAAGTTGCTCGTAATTATCCTTTGAGTTTCCAAACGCAAGAGCTTTGGCAATATCGCAAAGACCCTGCCCCCTTCAAATTTGCCTTTGGAACTTGCAATTATGTCAATGAAACTGAAACTGACCGTCCAGGAAATGGATATGGAGGGCATAATGAAATTTTTAAGTCTATTTACGACAAAAAACCTGATTTTATGCTTTGGGGAGGTGATAATTTATACTACCGAGAAGCCGACTGGAATACTCGCACGGGGATGCTTCATCGCAATACACACTCAAGAAATATTCCTGAGATGCAGCCACTGTTAGGAAATACGCACCAATATGCCATTTGGGACGACCATGATTACGGTAATAATGACTCTGACCGTGCTTTTGCGGGAAAAGATATGTCGCTTGAGATGTTTAAGTTATTTTGGGCAAATCCCAATTATATCTTCAAAGACGAAGGCATTACAGGCACTTTTCAATGGAATGATGTCCAGTTTTTTCTGATGGATAATCGTTGGTTTAGAGCGCCAAACGATGGACACGGCGACCGTGATTATTATGGCAAAAAACAATTAAATTGGCTAATTGATGCCATATCAAGTAGCAGTGCCACTTTTAAAATTATTGTAACGGGCGGTCAGATTGTAAATCCGATAAAAGTTTTTGAAAACATGTCAAATTATGATGCCGAAAGAGAAGAACTTTTCAAACGAATTACTGACTCAAAAGCAAAGGGTGTTTTGTTCCTAACGGGCGACCGCCATCATACGGTGCTTCAAAAATTGGAACGTGCAGGAGCAAATTATCCGCTCTATGATTTGACGGTATCCCCTCTAACATCTGGACCAGCCAAACCCGTGAAAGCAGAAGAAAATATGCAAATAGTGGATGGAACAATTTTTACTGAACGTAATTTCTCTATCTGTGAAGTATCAGGAACTTTGAAAGATAGAGTCTTGAAAATCAGCATTTTCGATTCAAAAGGAGAACAAAAATGGACAAAGGAAATTAAGGCAAATGAGTTAAAATAGAGTAATTTGGTAAGGGAATGGCCGAGTGCTTTTCAAATAAAATGAACTTTCCAATTACTCAAAACTGTTTTTAAATAAAACAAAATACAATGCAAGTAGAATTAGTAAGAGTGGACGATGCTTTTCATTTTGAGGCATCGGGAATGTCGGGCGTACCCGTTCAGATAGATGCAGCCGAAAATATAGGCGGACACAATGCAGGTGCAAGACCCATGGAATTGTTGTTGATGGGTTTGGGTGGTTGCACTGCCATTGATGTACTGTTGATTATGAAAAAACAGCGTCAAGTAGTGGAAGATTTAAAAATCTCGGTTTCGGGTGAAAGAGTCAAGATTGAAGGCACAGAAATGACTCCATTCCGTACTATTAACGTACATTTCAAGTTCGTAGGGGCAACTATTTCAGAGGATAAAGCCAAAAAAGCCATTGAAATGTCGATGGAAAAATATTGTTCAGCCACGGCTCAATTGAGTGCTTCGGCAGAGATTACGCATACCTTTGAGATAAATTAGCATAATTTTTATTACCTTTAATCGTTGAAGAATTAAAATTCATTTAAAGAAATATAATCATGAAAAAAGCAATTTTAGGTTTATCATTATTGGCTTTCGTAGCCTCATCTTCATTCGCAGGAGATAAAGACAAAGGAAAGTGTTGTACTGACAAAGAAAAAGCAGCTGCTACAAAAGGAAATCATAAATGCTGTGCCGACATGGCGAAAGAAGCTAAGGCAGCAGTAAAAACTGACAAGAAATCGGTAAAAAAAGCAGCATAATTTCTGCGAAAACGGAAGTCGTCCTTTTGAAGGACGACTTCCATAAATTTTAAATAATCCTGTAAGATTTTAAATTCTTGCAGGATTATTTTTTTGAAGGTAATTTTGAGGAAATACTTGATACTTAATACCTAATACTTAGGACTTATAGATGCAACAATACCAGACTCTGCTTAAACATATTCTCGACACAGGCACGCAAAAAACCGACCGTACTGGCACGGGAACTACCAGCGTTTTTGGCTATCAAATGCGGTTCAATCTTAATGATGGTTTCCCTTTGGTAACTACCAAAAAAGTTCATTTAAAATCCATCATTCATGAATTATTATGGTTCATCAATGGAGATACCAATACTAAATATTTGAAAGATAATGGCGTAGGAATTTGGGACGAATGGGCAAATGAAAATGGTGATTTGGGACCTGTCTATGGCAAACAATGGAGAAGCTGGACAACGCCCGATGGAAAGGTAATTGACCAATTGAAAGAAGTTATAGAAACTTTGAAGAAAAGCCCTGATTCACGCCGTATTATTGTG
>JANPGQ010000371.1:0-3020 GCA_031423975.1 Cytophagales bacterium
GTGGCAAGCCTTTTCTTACATCAATATCAATATTTGGGTCTGTAAAAGGGCCACTGGTATCATAAACGGTTACAGGAGCATTTTTTGAGGCAATTTTACCATTAATCGAAGTATCCGAAAGCGTAATTTCACGCATAGCTACTTGAATATCATGCAATTGACCTTGTACATATACTTTTTTAGAGGCAGGAAATGGGGCTCTACTAATTACTTCTGTTTGGGGTGTTTTTTCGGCTTTTTTCATTGAAAGTATCACAGGTTTTAACCTGTCTTTTAAGGTTTAAGACAAATTTTAAAGTCTGTCAGTTAAGGTTAAACAGGTTAAAATCCTGTTCTACAAATGTCATTATCCACCTTGTGTAGCCCGAATGAGCATTAAGCGGTCATTTTGATTTAAAGTAATTTGTTGCCAATCAACCTTTCTGATGACTTCGTCATTAATGGCTACGGCAATACCTTGGACTTCAAAAATTTGGAGTTTTGTTAAAATATCAACGATTGTTGGGGGCTGTTCGAACTCCGTAGGTTCGTCATTAATAAAGATGGTCATTCGTTCGATTGATTTAAAAAATTATGTACAAACGAACTTTCGGGGAAGACCTTTGGATGAGGAAAAGTGACTATTGACTAAACTAATGAGCCGAAAATATACGCAGAATTATACCTAACAGCCGAAGCCATTAGCCTAAATCATTCGTAATATATTCAACAAAGCAACCCAACAATATCATTTTGTTTGATTGTCAATCATTAAATTTAACCAAGAAAAGCAGTGAAATTTTGAAAACGGAATACACCGAATCGTTATGAAATGTCTGCCTTACTTTTTCCTACGCAGCAACTACGCTGTTCAGGTTTTGAGGGTATAATCTCAGCCCGTAATATTAAAGGCACCCCTAAAGTTTTGACAAATGTAAAGGATAAATTTATATTTAGTACAGTTTCGTCCAGAGATATGTATAAAAAGATGTTTAAATTTTAGTTTTTAATCAAAAAAGCAGTTTAAACGCATTTAAATATTAGAGAGCATTTTAATTAGATATTGGTCATTCCAGGTTGCTAATTTTCTTCTACTTTTAATACCGTATGCGACCCACAATAAATCTTTAAATTTCGTATCACAAGAACGTATGGCATTTTTGCTTAAATTTGAGTCATTATCAGTTGCTTTTGAGGAGAAATCCAAAAGAATAAAAATCGTATTTCAATATGGTGTTTTTAACCCTTATGCTACCCAGATTTAACTACTCAAAGAAGTAATTCTTGTGCGATCTATCACTTTGGTGAAACTGAACTACAATTTGTATCCTTGAGTTATTCCGTATATAATGTCCCGATAGTTTTAAATAGTAGTTTCTCTGATAATATTTTTAACTGTAAACCATATTATGATGGAATCAAACGTATATAACTAAAATAACTTGACTGGGGTGGTTCATTTTTGGTTTACACTTTTTGCGAGTTTTTGTTGTTAAATGTTTACACTTTTGCACTATTTTTATCAAACCAGTTTGTCTCAAACTCAACGGGAAATTCATAGCTTAAACTTGAATGCAATCGATGCCGATTGTAGTATCCTTCAATAAATTCAAACAAAATATTCCTCAAAATCGTAAGGTTTTCATAGCCACCTTTGGGCATTTCTAATTCGGTTTTTAACCTACTCCATAGTGATTCTGCGAAGGCATTATCGTAGGGGTCATCGGCTCTACTCATGCTTTGTTTTAGTCCAAAAGTTTGTACTAATTCTTTCATTTTATCAGATAAATACTGCCCGCCTCTATCAGAATGTACTATCAAACCAGGCTGTATTTTTCTTTTCAGAAGTGCCTTTTCCAAAGGCACTCTGACCAATGATTCTTGCATATTATCGTCCACTGACCAACTTACGATTACTCGTGTAAATAAATCCATCCACGTACATAGGTACGCCCATTCACTATTCTTTAAGGGCATATAAGTTATGTCTGATACCCATACTTGATTAGGTTTTGTAGGCTTTGGTTGGTTCAATAATAAGTTTGGACAAACCCGTTTACCATGTTTACTATCAGTCGTTCTGGGTACGAATTTTGGCGGTTGAATGGCTCGTAAACCATCCTCACGCATCAATTCAGCTACTTTTTGTCGAGATAGTTTTATCCCTCTTTTTGTCAATGAAGCCTTTATTCTACGACTTCCGTATCGTTTCAGATGCTTTAAAAACTCTAAGCGAACTTCGTGTTTAGGTCGATGATACTTCTTATCTGAATTATGGCTCTCTCCTCGCTTATATCGGTAAAAAGCGGTTCTACTGACTTCAAATAATGAACACAAAAATTCGACTGAATAGTCCTTTGAGAATGATATTATCAGCCCATATATGTCTCTTAGCTGGACGTGCTGAAGAGAACTAAGGCTTTTTTTAAGATGTCCCGTTCAGACTGTAATCGAGCGTTCTCTTTTTTGAGTAACTCGTTCTCTGATATCAGTTTCAAACTGTATGTAGTTTGCTCCTCTGAGGTCTTAGTTTTTGTCTTCATTTGGGATTTGTTTTTCCAAGTATAAAGAACATTTCGACCAATCCCAAAGGTCTTTGATATTTCATCAACATTTTTACCCGAATTCAACATTCGCAATATCTCTTCTTTAAAATCAGGCTCGTAATGGGCGTGTGATTTCTTGGTTTTTTTTACTTCCATTTTCTGCATTTTTTATGCAAAAAAGTGTGCCGTTTTTTTGAACCACCTCAGATAACTTCATTTCTTAGTATAGTATCATATATTTGTTTTTCAATAGTTCTCTTTTTGAAATCAAAATCATTCTTAATTCTATGACAATTTGAGTCTTCAAGTTTATCGTTGTAATCTTTTATTTTAGCCTCCACATACTCCATTGGTAGGCTATGTTCTTTGGTTGTTTTCTCAATTTTAGCTTTCTCAATTTCTATACATTGAGCCAAAACACCCTCAAAGTCATATTTATCATATTGCTTTAATCCATATACTCTTGCAATGTTTGGGCAACAGCAAATGATATTA
>JANPGQ010000372.1:0-3487 GCA_031423975.1 Cytophagales bacterium
AGAAAATTATAGATTTTGCATTTTAGAGAATTTATAAAACAATAATAACCAATGAACATTTCCACAAAAACAAATCAATTAATTCTTGCCTTTATTGTATCATTTTTTTCATTAGTGATGGCTTGTAAAGAAAAAGATGTAATTCCACAGCCTCCTACTCCTTTCAAAGTAACAGCCATTTTATCCCCCAGCGGACAAGATGTGATTTTAAACTGGACTCAAAGTACATCTTCTAATAGTTCATATATCACTTATTCGGTTTTTTTTAAAGATACCATTGCTAAACGAGTATTAGAGAATACATATACAATAAAAAATTTACCATTAGAAACAGAAATAACAGGAAGTGTAATCGCAATAGATAGAGAAGGAAATAAAACAAGTAGTCCATTTAGCATACAAACAACTCTGAAATATTTGTACATTCCTGATCCTAATTTTGAAAAAGCCTTAATTCAAAATAAAATAGACGATGTCGAAGATGGAAAAGTTTTAAGAGCAAATGTACAGGATATTATAGATTTGGATTTAACTAACAAAACTAAAAACAATAAAATCAGTGACTTAACAGGCATAGAGGCATTTAACAAATTGAATTATTTAAATTGCACTTCAAACCAATTAATGAGTTTAGACCTTACTAAAAATGCAAATTTGAAGAATTTAATATGTGATTCAAATCAGTTGGCTAATCTGTACGTTAACAATCTATATTTGTTATCATGTTCTTCAAATCAATTAAATGAATTAGACCTTAGTAAAAGTTCAATTTTGAAACAATTAATTATTGATTCAAATAAATTAACACGTTTAGATATTAGTAAAAACCCAAATTTAGCTTATTTGTCATGCCCAAAAAATCAATTAACCAGTTTAGATATTAGTAATAGTCCAAATTTGTACAGTATAAATTGTTCAGATAATAAATTAGCAAACTTTGATATTAGCAAAAATACGAATTTGAAAACACTAAATATATACTCCAATCAATTAGCAAGTTTAAATGTAGGCAATAATATAAATTTAGAAGTTTTAGGTTGTGATTTAAATAAATTGGTATCACTGGATTTGAGTAAAATGACCAATTTAATCTCTCTGGCTGTTAATTCGAACCAATTAAACAGCTTAAACGTGAGTAAAAATATAAATTTGAGAGGTTTAAGTTGTTCCTCAAATCAGTTAATCAGATTAGATGTTAGCCAAAATATAAATCTGACCAACTTATATTGTCCTTTTAATCAATTAATTGACTTAAAAATTAGTCAAAATACAAGTTTAGAAGTAATGTATGTTGAGTCAAATCAATTAACAAGTTTAGATGTTAGTAAAAATATAAATTTGACCTTTCTAAGCTGTTCTTCAAATCAATTAACAGATTTAGACATCAGGAAGAATACCTTGCTAACTGATTTATCTTGTACTAAAAACAATATCCAAACCATCTGTGTAAACAACCTAAATCAAGTAAAAACAACTTGGCAAAAAGACCCAACCGCCACCTACAAAGTCTGCCCATAAAAAACATTTATCAAATTAAAACCGTTATTTTTGAGCAACAAATCTTTTAGAATCATGGAAACAGTAGAAAAAAAAATATTGACTCCCGAAGAAAGACAAGCCAATGTTGATAAGTTTATTAAACGTTGGAAAGAGGAAAGAGAAAAATCTCAAAAAGAGGCAGAGGCTTATGCCCAAACGCCTGAATTTAAAGAGACACTAAAAAGATTAAAAGAAGCAAATGCCAAAAGAGGTATCATTATTCCAGGCGTATGATTTTAATTTTATAGAAAAATACAATAAAAATCGGTCGTTGATTTACAAACCAGCGACCGATTTTAGCTTTTAAAGATTGTCGAAATGTTCTTGTCTGAATTTGGATTCGTAGGATTAAAGGATTGATGGGATTTTTTTCTTTAATCCAATAAATCCTTAAATCCCACGAATCCAAATTCAGACAGGAGTCAATAAAAAAACAAAAAAATGTTCAATTACTTAGAACCAACATACGTTAAAAACTTTATCCAAACCGCCCTACACGAAGATGTGGGCGATGGCGACCATACTTCACTTTCTACCATTCCAAGCACTGCCACAGGTCGGGCGAGGCTTTTGGTGAAAGATACGGGCATCTTGGCGGGAGTCGAAATTGCTAAAATGATTTTTGCCGAAGTGGATGCTAACTTGGTGGTAGAAACCATTTTACAAGACGGTGATAGTATCTCGAAAGGCGAAATCGTTTTGACGGTGGCGGGTTCATCGCAGTCTATTCTCAAAGCTGAACGTTTGGTACTAAATTGTATGCAACGGATGTCGGGCATTGCCACTTACACGGCTTCAATGGTGAAATTGTTGGAAGGTACGAATACCAAATTATTGGATACTCGCAAGACAACCCCAAATTTCAGATTATGCGAAAAATGGGCTTGTCGAATCGGTGGAGCGGTAAATCACCGTTACGCTTTATTCGATATGATTTTGATAAAAGACAATCACGTGGATTATGCGGGCGGAATCCATAATGCTATTAATCAAGCACTTGACTATTTAAAAACCACTGGGCGTGACTTACAGATAGAAATTGAAGTCAGAAATCTTGATGAATTACGTCAGGTTTTGGAAATTGGGAAAGTTGACCGCATCATGTTGGATAATTTCTCGTTTGAAAACCTCCGTGAAGCCGTGAAAATGATTGACGGAAAATTCATGACCGAAGCATCAGGCGGTATCAACGAAACCACGATTCGAGAATATGCTGAATGTGGCGTAGATTATATTTCTTGCGGTGCTTTGACACATCATGTGAATAGTTTAGATTTGAGTTTGAAAGCTTATTGAGCGGAATTGATGGCACACGGATGACGCAGATGCCTGCGGCAATCGAAACGTCGAACCGCACAGATTTTCACGGATTTTAAAATGGTCTATCTCTTATTTTAAAAAAATCTGTGAAAATCCGTGCTGCGAAGCATCCGTGTCATCCGTGTGCCAAAACCAAAAACATACAACATGAATTTATTAGAAGAATCACAACGAGTTGGCTATGTTAGCCGTTCAGTGCCTTTCAAGGGCGGAGATTTGAAAGAGCAAATCTTGAAATTGAAAAAAGAGAAAAATGCGGTCATTTTGGCTCATTATTATGTCGATTCCGAGATTCAGGATATTGCTGATTTCTTGGGCGATAGCCTCGGATTGGCACAAGCTGCCGAAAAAACCGAAGCCGACATGATTGTTTTCTGTGGCGTACATTTCATGGGCGAAACTGCCAAAATTTTGAATCCCAATAAAAAGGTGGTTCTCCCAGATTTGAATGCAGGTTGTTCATTGGCAGATGCTGCCCCGAAAGAAGAATTTGCAGCTTTTAAGGTAAAATATCCAGGTGCTGTGGTGGTGAGTTATATCAATTGTACTGCCGACATTAAGGCAATGACTGACATTATTTGTACCTCTTCCAATGCTGTGAAAGTGGTAGAATCTATTCCTGCGGACA
>JANPGQ010000373.1:0-3480 GCA_031423975.1 Cytophagales bacterium
AATGAGGGCGTTTTTTACAATATTGTGGATTAGGTCTCTTGCCATTATGGTTTTGAATTTTTTTCTACAAATTTAACCACAATTTCAGATTCTCATTATCCGCTTCCAATAATTCCAAATGAATCTTTCCTTCTTCATTCCACTGCATTTGCAAACCAAAAGCATCTAATAACTCATTGACCATACTTTCGAGTGGTATATTTCCGTTGATGCAATCTTTAAAATAACTTGATAATGAACGTCCGTAAACTTCTTCACAAACTCGTTGATAATCTTCCAGTGAATAACCGACACCAGTTTTCCCGAAGCGTTCCCACAAAATTTGCATAACGGTTTCTAATGATTTTTGATGTCCAAAACGCAAGCGAATCATTAAATCCAAAATCAAAGAAACAACCGCCCCTTTCTGATAAATCGAAACTCTGCGGTGCGGAATGGCTTGCGAATATCCATCTAACCACAAATCAAAAGAGGATTCTACCAACGACTGAAACGCCTTGCCATCTTGTTCAAAATGACGTTTCAAGACGGTTTCTAATTCCTTTAAATATTGTTCTTGCGTAAAAACACCCGATTGTACAAAAAATAAATCTCCGTAATAAGTTGTAACGCCTTCCGCCACAAAACCCGTTGGAAAGTAGTTTTCCTTCGTAAAATCATAAGGTATCATCTCAACGGGACGAATTTTACAAATATTCCAAGCGTGATACAATTCGTGAGAGGATACGCCCAAAAGATCGTTATACAATCCATCGCCCTCAGAATCTGGTCCTAAGACAATCATAGTAGAGTTCCGATGTTCTACGCCATGATAAAAAGAAGTTGGCAAAATCCAGTTAATAAAATGATAATCCTTTTCTGGAAAATCACCCATTATTTGAATTTGTTTCTCTGTAAATGCTTTAAAATCGGGTATTAATTTCGTCCAATTGGGCGTATAATTTCCCAAAAACCAAACATAAAAATCAACCTCGCCAACTTTATAAGTTTGATGTTGCAAATACGGACTGGCGAGTAAAGGAGAATCTACTAATTCATAATAATTGTTTGGTTGAAAAATATGGTTTTTATTTGGCATTCCACAGGCAATTTTATAATCCTTCGGCATCACCATTTCCAACGCACAAGGTTCATCCATACGCCCATCCACATAAGGCAAACAATTCACAAAATTAACGTACATCACAGTCTCATCCACATACGAACTTCCTGCATTTTGGACTTTGGAAAAGTATGTAAATTTTACAATAACTTCCTGTAAATCAGTCGTATGTATCAACCAACGGTCTTTGGTAAGTTTGTAAAAACTTACTTCTTTTTGAGAAGAAAATACCTCAAATCGTTGAATGTTTTTGGCAAAATTTTGGAGTTCATACCGTCCAGGTCGCCACGCTGGAAGTTGCAATTCGATGGTATCGGACTGAATATTATCAATTACCATTTCAATATTTAAGAAATGGCTTTGAGGGTTTTCGGAGGATATTTTGTATTTTATCATAAAGAAGAAAGTATGTTTGAATTTGGATTCGTCAGATTAAGGGATTTGTGGGATTTTATGCCAATTAAAAAGAATCCAAAAATTTCTACAATCTGACGAATCCAAATTCAGACATTCAATTATACACATAATCCCCCAATTTACTCATTATAAAACCAAAACTTTTAAAAAAGAGTTGGCTAATAAAAATAAGTTCCGTACCTTTGCAGTCCTGTTTTAAGAACGCAACAAGATTTCATAAAGATATAAGTCATGAAAAGAACATTTCAACCATCGGTAAAGAAAAGAAAAAATAAGCACGGATTCCGTGAGAGAATGTCAACTCCAAACGGTCGTCGTACATTGGCGGCTCGTCGTGCAAGAGGAAGACACAAATTGACCGTTTCTGACGAGAAAAGAGGTAAATAGATTTTAGAGAATAGTTAATAGAGAATAGTTTTTTATTCTTTCTCATTGAAACTTTGTAGTAGTATTGAAACTATTACTTATTATCTTTTAACTATTAATCGACGTGAAATTTACTTTTAAGAAGTCTGAAAGGCTTAATTCAAAAAAAGTTATTGAAAGACTCTTTGATAAAAAGGGTAGTGAAGAAAACCAATCGGTTTTTCACTACCCTTTTCGTGTTTCTTATGTTAAGGAAGTCGTAAGTCATAAGTCGCAAGTCGTAAGCGAAGACATGAATGAAATTGTCGAAGAGCAACCTACGATTTGTGACTTACAACTTACAACTTCTTCCCCCCAAATATTAATCTCCGTTTCCAAGCGTTCCTTCAAACGTGCTGTTGATAGAAACTTGGTAAAACGTCGAATCCGAGAGGCATACCGCCTCAATAAGCACCTTTTGCTACAAAAACCCGCCTCCCAAATTCCAGCTTACATTGCTTTTGTGTATATTGCAAAGACAATCGAAGATTACGCCAAGATAGAAAAATCCATGAAAGCGATTTTTCAGAAAATGGTTTAGTTTTTGTTTGAAATATCGTATTTGATTTTGCGTTAAATATTATAATCAAATTAATATTCTATCCTCCTATATTGTTTTTTTTACAACAAAACAGATAAATATTTTAATCATTGATTATTAGATAGTTACAAATAAAACTACATCAACATATTCATCCAATTGCTTTCTCAAGTGTCGTTGGTGAAAATACCAAATGACGGCGGGGAGGAATATAAACAAGGGAAAAAATATGGAACAGAAATATACTGAAATATTAATTTCATCCGAAATTACAAACATTGTATTTGAAAAAATAGAAAATCGGATTATCAAAGAATTTAGGGCAGAAATTATTAGGAAATTATATGATTTAGATTCTACTTATTACGATTTTAAAATAAGTTCAAACCTTATAACATTACACAAACAAGTATTTGTAGGTATATCAATTTTCCCAACTGATTTAAATAATGCTTCAATAGAATGTAACGATGTAGTTACGAAAATAGGATATGATTTAAAGTCATTTGTAAAATAAAAAATAGAACAACCAAAAAATGAACACAAAAATACACTAAAACCCTAATAGTCAGCGGAATAAATCCATTTTAATGCCACAATAGAAATGAATGAACCCAGTTATCCGTTTAGCCACATTGATGATAAGTTAATTTTTGAAGTTGAAAGTATTAGTGAAACAAAAAGTATTCGAAAGTTGATTGAGTACCGATTGATTGACAATAATACCCTCCTTTATAACCTTGCCTTAGTCGATGTTTTGCCAAACGGTGATGTGAGTGATTTGTCTGTTAGTGATAATAAAGATATGCCCAAAGTCCTTTCTACGGTGTTTCAATCTATGCTTTATTTCTTTGAGGCAAAACCAGAGGCAAGAATCTTCATACAAGGTAGTACGCCTTCTCGAACCCGTTTGTATCAAATTGCGATTTCAAAGTACATGATTGAATTTGAACAGAAATTTGAAATTTGGGGTTTTGTGGGTAATGAAATGGAGTTATTTTTGAAAGGTAAAAAT
>JANPGQ010000374.1:0-1603 GCA_031423975.1 Cytophagales bacterium
AGTAGTAATCTTGGCAATGCTTTTGATGCCGTGTTGCTTGCTCAATACGTACCAGCCAGTGTGATTATCAATTACGATTTGGAAATACTCCAGTTTAAAGGCATTACCACGCCGTATCTTCAAAACCCATCGGGCAAAGCCAGCTTTAATATTTTGAAAATGGCTCATCCCGAAATCACGTTTGAGCTTCGGAATGCCATTCATCACGCCATAAAAACCAAACAGACCATCAGGAAAACGGGCATGGAGATGAATCGGGATGTGGTAAAAAATATGGTGCAAATTGTAAATTTAGAAGTTGCACCGCTTAAAGTTGAAGGAGAAGAACCTTTATTGGTGGTGGTGTTTACGGGTCAGAGTATGGAATTGCCCGAACATCTTTTATCGGGAGCAAAAAATAATTCGGTTGCCAAAGACCGCAGGATTAAAAAATTAGAAGAAGAATTGGCTGCTGCCCGTGCCGATATGGGGTCAATTACTCACGACCAAGAAGCCGCCAATGAAGAGTTACAAAGTGCCAATGAGGAGATTATTTCGAGTAATGAAGAGCTGCAAAGTCTCAATGAAGAGTTAGAAACCTCTAAGGAAGAGATTGAATCAACCAATGAGGAACTCACCACCAGTAACCAAGAACTCCACGCCCGAATACATCAAATAGAAGACCTTTATGCTTATTACGAAGGTATTATTGCCACGGTACACGAACCCGTTTTGATATTGGATAAAAACATCAGAATTAAATCCGCCAATAAGTCATTCTGCAAAATGTTTCATGTTATTGAGGATGATATTACGGGTGTGTCGCTCTACAAATTGGGCAATAATCAGTGGAATATACCCAGCTTGCGTGAACTTTTAGAAGATATTGTACCTAAAAATGTTCGTTTCCATGATTTTGAAGTTGAACATAGCTTTCCAATAATTGGTCAGAAAACTATGTTGCTCAATGCTCATCGCATTATCCAACAGAGTCAAAATGAAGAGTTGATAGTGCTTACGATTGCTGATATTACGGAAGTGAAAAGGTTGGCGATTGAACTCGAAGTAAAACAAAAGAAGGTGTTGGAGGTTCAGTTGGAGGCTAAAAACAAAGACCTAAAAGCAATAGAAGATAGCAATAAACGCTATAATATGTTATTGATGCAGTCGCCATTTGCGTTTGCCATCATGCAAGGCAAAGATATGGTGGTTACGCTTGCTAATGATAGCATAAAAGAGATGTGGGGAAAAGGTAAGGATATTGAAGGGAAACCCTTACTGAAAATATTACCCGAAATAAAAGATAGTCTTTATCCTGCCTTAATTAGTAACGTTTTAAAAACTGGAATTCCCTATCAAGCATACGAAACGCTGGTTGTGTTAAAACGAAACGACAAAATGGAAGACGTTTACTTCAATTTTGTTTACCAACCTTATTACGAATCAGATGCTACAATTTCTGGTGTTGTGGTTATTGCCAATGAGGTAACTTCACATATAATTAGAAAAAACGAACTCATTGAAGCAAAAAATAATGCCGAAACGAAGACCAAAATTGCCGAGGATGCCGTAAAAGCCAAACAACAATTTTTGTCGAATATGAGCCACGAAATCCGAACGCCGA
>JANPGQ010000375.1:0-7980 GCA_031423975.1 Cytophagales bacterium
CACATCATGCACCCGTAAAATATTTGCCCCTTTCATTAAGGCAACCGTATTCAACACCGTTGAACCATTGAGTGAATCATTGGGTGAAATATTTAGTTTTCGCCAAATCATTGACTTTCTGGACACTCCCACCAACATG
Source organism: Cytophagales bacterium (assembly GCA_031423975.1). GTDB lineage: Bacteria > Bacteroidota > Bacteroidia > Cytophagales > Spirosomataceae > Arcicella. The sequence continues at coordinate 140 of JANPGQ010000375.1, forward strand.
GGGCAATCCAAGAGTCTGAAATCTTCTAAATGATTTAATAGAACATAATTTTGGTCGGCTGTTTTGGCAAATCCGAAACCTAAGTCTATGATAATATCTTTCTGTCCTACTTGTCTAAGACGATAGATTTTCTTTTGCAACTCATCCATTACATCCGTTACTAAATCCTGATAATCAGTCAATTGAGTCATAGTTTCTGGTGTTCCTCGGCTGTGCATTAACACGTAAGGAACGTTTAAATTAACAACCGTTTCAAACATTTTATCATCCAAATCTCCTCCTGAAACATCATTGACTATCACAGCACCCGCCTCTACACATTGTTGAGCTATGGAAGACCGAAAAGTGTCAATCGAAATCAAGGCTTCGGGAAAATTATGGATAATTGCCTCCACAACTGGCAAAACCCGTTTGAGTTCTTCCTCCTCACTCACGGGCGATGCACCTGGGCGAGTAGAATGTCCGCCAATATCCAAAAAAGTTGCACCCGCCGAAAGCATTTTTTCGGATTGGCTCAGAATTTTCGACAAATCAGTAAAGCGACTTCCTTCATAAAAAGAATCGGGTGTGATATTCAAAATCCCCATGATGCGGGGTTTTGTGAGGTCGAGAAGGGTTTGTTTTAGGTTGATTAGCATTTTATATATAGTTATTGGAAATTGATTAATAGGTATTAGAAACTAATTGGGTAAATTTTATTGATTTGATTTTAATAGATTTGAAAACTCGCTCTACATGAGGTATTTTTACAAAACTATTCAAAATTCTGTAAAATCAGACATATCATTTGAAAGGAAATTGTTTAAAATTTGTCATAACTAATTTCAAATAATAAATAACCAAAAACCTCATGGGACTTTTAAACGCATTAATGGGAAATTCTTCGGAAGTTTCCCCCGACAAAATAGCACACGAATTTGAATCAATTTTGATTGATGGCGAAACCATTATCAAGTCTTTTAAATTGATTCGGGATATGTTTGTTTTTACGAACAAAAGATTGATTTTGGTGGATAAACAAGGTGTTACAGGCACAAAAACCGACTTTATGACCATTCCGTACAAGTCAATCAATTACTTCTCAAAACGCTCTGCAAGTCTATTAGACCTTGATGCTGAGATTTTAATTTGGATTAAAGGCTCTGATGCACCCATTCAAAAGGATTTTCGGAAAGGCGAAAATATTAATGATGTGTATAGAACATTGAGTGAATTTGTGCTGGCGTAACCCAAAAAACAATGACCAAAACAGAAACAGAATACCGACAAATAATCACGATTTGCAAATCATTATTTGTCAAGAAAAATAAGGACTACGGCACGTCTTGGCGGATTTTGCGTTTACCAAGCCTGACCGACCAGATATTTATCAAAGCTCAACGCATTCGTTCTATTCAAGAAAAAGGAGTTCAGAAAATTGAAGATGGTATCGAAGGTGAATTCATCGGGATTATCAATTATTGTGTAATTGCCTTGATTCAGAAAAAATTGGAGAATTCCGATAAAACTGAATTTTCGGAACAAGAATTGAGTGATTTATACGATGAACAAGTGGAAGAAACGTTGAATCTGCAAAAGGATAAAAACCATGATTATGATGAAGCATGGCGTGATATGCGGGTAAGTTCGATGACGGATTTAATCTTGATGAAGATTTTCAGAACTAAGCAAATTGAAGATAATCAAGGAGTTACATTAGTTTCGGAAGGCGTAGAAGCCAATTATCAAGATATGTTGAATTATGCAGTTTTTTGTATGATTCAGATGAAATCATAGGTTTTAACTTTTCATTAACAGCACTTCAAATTTTTAAGCACTAATTTAGTAAAATACATAAATTTATCCCTTCCGATGTAGAAACATCGGCTTACACGTTATGAAGTTTTTAGCACATTTTTCCAGAATTTTTGTTGGCGTAATCTTTATTTTTTCGGGGCTAATTAAGCTAAATGACCCCGTTGGAACTGAAATTAAATTAGAAGAATATTTTGATGTATTCGCTACAGATTTCCCTTTTATGGCAGGTTTTTGGCACTTTTGGGTTCCTTATGCCTTGTATGTTTCCATCTTTTTATGTGCTTTAGAATTAATTTTGGGCGTATGTCTTTTGGTGCAATACAAACTCAAAACATCTTCTTGGATATTGTTGGCAACCGTTATTTTCTTTGGTTTCTTGACATTCTATTCTGCCTATTTCAATAAAGTAACCGACTGCGGATGTTTTGGCGAAACCATCAAATTAAAACCTTGGACATCATTCTGGAAAGATATGGTTCTCTTGTTTTTCATCTTGATTATCCTTTGGCAACGCAATATTTTTGCCGATAAAAAAACGGGAATGATTGTAGGAATGTCAATTATTTTCTGTGCATTTTTAGCAATTTATGCGGTAAAATTCAACCCTCCTTACGACGGACTTCCTTACGCAGTTGGACAGGATATTCCAAAAAACATGAAGCCTTCAGAGCCTTTGCAGTTTATGTATAAGTACGAAAAAGACGGTAAAATCCTTGATTTGAAGGAAATGCCGACTGATACGACCTATAAATTCAAGGAAATGATAACTTTGAATGCTGACGAAGCTAAGGCTAAAATTACGGATTATAACGTTTGGAAAGATGGTGATTCAACAGATTATAAAGCGGAGAGTTTCATAGGCAAAAAGTTAATGATTATTGTTCCAGTAATAGAAAAAGCCAGTACGGATGATATGGATAAGATTCGCAGTTTGGCAAAAAGCCTTGAAGGTTCAAACATCAAAGTATGGCTTGTGAGTGGCTCAACCGAAGAAGCGGTTAATAATTTTCGCCATGAAAATCAATTAGGAATTCCATCATTCAGTGCTGACACTAAGGTTTTGAAAACCATTGGTCGCTCAAATCCTTCACTATGGTTGTTGCAAGATGGTGTTGTGAAAGGCAAATGGGCTCATGCGGATGCACCTACGAAGGAGGAGGTAATGAGTAAATGAAAAACATTTTCCTAATCGGTATGCCTTCATCGGGCAAAAGTACATTGGGCAGGCAGCTTGCTAAACGTCTTGATTATCAATTTATTGACATGGATGATTTGATTATCAATCAAGAATTATCCAGCGTTTTTGAAATTTTTAAATACAAAGGAGAAGATTACTTTCGGCAAGTTGAAAGCAAAGTTTTGAAGGGTATCAAACCTAATCAAAAATTAATAATTGCTACGGGCGGTGGTGTGCCTTGTTTTTTTGATAATATGGATTTTATCAAAGCCAATGGCACAAGTATTTTCTTGAACGTGCAGCCCGAAGATTTACTGAAAAGAATCCAAAAATCAGAAGGAAATAATCGCCCTTTGATTGATAAAAGAAAGACCAATGAAATACTATTGAATGAATTGCGAGAAAGGTATGAAAACCGCTTGAAATTTTACCAACAGGCTGATATTCAAATAGATGGTAGCATAGAAGTGGAACAGATTCTTTGGCTTTTGGAAGAGATTGAGTAGCAAAAAGACCTATAAGGATTTAAGATCCTTATAGGTCTAAATATTCAGAAAAATACTCCAAAACTAACTACTCCTTTCACATAACTATTATTCACTTTGGCAGAGGCATAGTCTGAACTACTTGCTAAACGATACGGTGTAACCGATTGCTGTGTGCTACCGTACAAGCCCGTCAAGTCCACATAAAAGGCATTTGTTCTGTATCCTATACCCGCAGAATACATCATTTGCGAACGATTGATAGTGTTTGTTCTATCAAAACTGCTGCTATATGGATTCTGATAATAACTTACGCCTCCTCTCAAACTCATCATGCCGATACGGTACTCCCCTCCTACTTTTAAGTTCAAAACGTTGTTGTAAAACAATTTGATATTATCATTTCCATTGTCCAAATCATCTTGGATAGGTGAATCTATAACTGTTGTACTCAAATTCATTCCTCGGTAAGCTACATATTCAACATCGGCAGAAATAAATCCTTTTTTCTTGAAAAATACCGCTGCTCCTCCACTCACTTTCAAAGGCGTGCGAATCTGATAATTATCATCATAAGTAGTGGTAGAAAGCCTTGGAATACTGGTGATGTAATAATTCTTATCCGCCTTCTGCGTGATTTTGTAGCCAATTCCTGTCAATCTGCTCAAAATAGCATTGTCAGGAGTTTTTCCAATATCAACTCCTTTGGCAGGATCCACATTTACATTTACCGATGTAGATGAGCTTTCGTCCACATCGTACCATGTAGGCGTAACCACTGTCAAACCTAATCTTACTACATCACTTGGCTTATAAATTGCCCCCAAAGTCAAATTAAAACCACTTCCACTGGCAGTCAATAGTCGAGTTTCTGAAAAGCCTTTGATTTCTTGATAAGTCTGATAACTCTCCGAAAAAGTTTTCACCGTTTCATAACGATAACTTGGCAAACCGATATTACCCCCAATATAAAAATGCTCGTTCGCTGTACCGCCATAAGCCAATGTCCACTGACTTACACGCCCCGTAGATTGAAAATCAAAACTCTGATTTACCTTTGAATTAGGTTCAGTTCCGATAAATGGCGTATTGGAATTATTATTAGCATTTATTAAATATCCCCAGTAATATAATGGAGCTGAACCTGAAAAATTAGTAGGTCCATAATTATTTAGTTCACTTAATAAACTACTTTGTGTAACGCTGCCACTTTGTGTTTGACGGTTTACAGATTCGGCATAACTATCTGTAATTGAACTGGTTGCACTATTTCCTGCAAATTGAATATTATTATACAAAGTATTTTGGCGTGAATAAGAAATGCCAAAAGTACCTCTCCAACCATCCTTGAAGCGTGGTTCTGCTCCTGCAAAAATTACCCCAATGTTGGCAATGTTGAAATTATTAACGTTGGTATTGGTAGTTCTACTTGGCTCAACGGCATAAACCGAACTGTTGCTTGTACTTTGATAACCAGGCGTGAAGCTGAATTCTGACCGAGTATAAAAACCCAAACCAGCAGGGTTGCCCGAAGCTGAACTCACATCTGCTCCTAAAGCGGAATGGTTACCTCCAATGGCTTGAAAACGTGCTGTACCCGTAGAAGTAGGCGATGAATATAGTTTAATCAATGCCTCATAACTATTGTCTTGGGCAAAGATATTGGTTGAAAATAAGGCTAAAAAAATAGCAAATAAACGAATGAGCGTTTTCATTGTGTATGGATTTTTGGATAAAAAGGTTTCTACAAAATATTAGATGCTATGAGTTACGTAAAGTTAAAACTCATTATAAAATACTTCATAAAAATCTAAGGTAAAGGATTAGAAATATTTACATTATGACAACGAAACAAACCTGAGCCCCTATACTAAAAACGTAAAAAAACCCCCAGAGATACATTTCTGAGGGATTTTACGTGTTAATGTTTTGTTAATATTATCTCGGTCCACGTGAGCCTCCGCCACCACCAGAAGAACCACCGCCACCCGACGAACTTCCTCCTGACGAACCACCAGAACTACTGCCTGATGAACCTCCCCAAGATGATGAACCAGAAGAAGTACGACTACCACTATTTGAAGTATTCCCCGAATTAGAATTGCCATTTGACCAATTCCAAGAACTATTTGAACGGTTACTTGAATTAGAATTGGAGTTAGTATTACCGTTGCTGTATGTAGCGGTATTTCCACTACCATTGCTATAACTATTATTACGAGATGGACGAGAATAATAATCACCACTGCCCGATGTAGATGATGAATTATCCGTTCTATTACCACGAGTTATCGTTGTTCCATTACGGTTAGCGTTATAGTCTCCATTATAAGCAGATGACGAATACGAATCTCTCACACGTGGAGCTCTTGGCGTAGTCGTTGTTGGGTTGCTATAATTTCCATTAGCTCCCGTTACACCCGTTCCGTAATTGTTATACACATAAGTATTTCCGTAACCTCTGCCGTAATAACTGTTATATCCCCAAGGGTCATAATAGTTACTATATCCGTAAGGGTTGTAGGCATAAGGGTTATAAAAACCACCTCCAAACGAATTAAAACCGCCATAACCAAAGCGTGAACCCCAAGGGTCATAGCCTCCATAACCCATTGAACTATAAGAATTGAATGGGCTTCCCCACATACTTCCGTAGCCACTACCAAAGCCTAAACCAAATGATATTCCAGGGTTTCCGTACCAGCTATTATAACCATAGCTGTTATAAGGCGAATTCCAACCACCATTTGACCCAAAACCATTATTAGCATAATAAGAGCTTTGGGTTTGGTTTTGATAATACTGACGAGAATTTATCCAATTTTGTGAATAATATTCGTCTGTACTTTGGGCATTTTTGTTAGTCTGTCCTCGGTATTCAGGATTACGAGTGGTGTAATCTTCTTCGTTTTGAGAACTATAATATTTATCACGACTTGTTAAAGAGGCGGGGCGAGATTCATCTGCTGAAGCATACATATCATCGTACACGTCAGATGTTGAAGATTTCGCAACCTGTTTTGAGGAACTACATCCCCAAACAGCACTCATCAACACAGCGGCTGAAAGGAGTTTGATGGAATTTTGGATGTTCATGGCGTTTTATATTTAAAAATATGATATACTTAAAAAATTGTACCAATGTTCGGTCTAATACCATTTAGACGTTCATTTTACGGTTTTGTTTAATTTTCGTGTCAAACTTACCACAAAAACTTATCTTTGCAAGATATTTAACACCTCATTAACAAAATAATTTAGTGTAAAGTTTTTTATGGGAATATGTAATTATTAATATAGGATAGATTAAAACCTAAACCTTTGAAAATAAGCAAATTAAAATCCATTTTCGGGTTATAATAGTAAGACAATTAACGTGCCTATCTACCCCTATTTATTAAACGAATTTTTTAAGTAAAATGTATTTAGGAAATAGTCTTAAACATCAAATCACGAATCCTAAACATCGAATTTAGAAATCGTCTGACTACCGACAACATTAAACACAGTCAGACGATGAAACATATTTTGCCTTTGTTGGAGAAAACTCCAACAAAGGCGGGAACATCGAATAACGAATAACAAACATCGAAAATATATCATGAGCAAAAGCCTACCAAAACGTAGCGAAAATTATTCTGAGTGGTACAACGAACTCGTGAAACGAGCTGATTTAGCTGAAAACTCTGCCGTGCGTGGTTGCATGGTTATTAAGCCCTACGGCTATTCTATTTGGGAGAAAATGCAACGTGCCTTAGACGATATGTTTAAGGAAACAGGGCATCAAAACGCCTATTTCCCCCTTTTCGTGCCTAAAAGTCTTTTTGAAGCCGAAGAAAAAAATGCCGAAGGATTCGCCAAAGAATGTGCCGTAGTAACGCACTATCGCCTCAAAAATAATCCTGACAAACCTGGCAAATTGATGGTGGACCCCGAAGCCAAATTGGAAGAAGAACTCATAGTCCGCCCAACGTCGGAAGCCATTATTTGGAGTACCTATAAAAACTGGATTCAGTCGTACCGTGACTTACCTTTGTTGATAAATCAATGGGCAAACGTGGTGCGTTGGGAGATGCGTACTCGTCTATTCCTCCGCACCGCTGAATTTCTATGGCAAGAAGGACACACCGCACACGCAAGCCGTGAAGAAGCGATTTTTGAGACGGAACAAATGTTGGAAGTTTACGCCACTTTTGCCGAACAGTTTATGGCTGTACCCGTGCTGAGAGGCAAAAAAACCGCCAATGAGCGTTTTGCAGGAGCAGACGAAACCTATTGTATTGAGGCAATGATGCAAGACGGACGGGCTTTACAGGCAGGAACTTCGCACTTTTTGGGACAAAATTTTGCCAAAGCATTTAATGTAAAATTCTTATCCAAAG
>JANPGQ010000376.1:0-6673 GCA_031423975.1 Cytophagales bacterium
AAAACACCGAACATTGGGATTCGCTTTTATCAGAAAGGGCGGAGGTTAGTGGACGTTTGGTATTGGGGCTGGATTTGGGCTAAAATCACAATTTTATAAGCTGTTCCCCTGCCCTTTCCAAAGTCTCATCATCCTTCGCAAAGCAAAATCTCAATGTTTTAAAATCATTTTTTTGATGATAGAATACGGATACTGGAATGCTCGCAACCCCGATTTCTTTCGTTAATCGAACGGCTAAATCGTAGTCGTTTTCATCGGTAATGGCTTGATAATTAACACAATGAAAAAAAAATACTTTGGCGGGCGTATAAGTAAATCGTGAACCTGAGATACATTCCAAAAACTTATCCCGCTTTTGCTGATAAAACATCGGAATGGAAAGGTAATTGTCGGGTTCTTTCAAAAAATCCGCCAGAGCGTACTGAATGGGCGTAACCACACTGAATGTCAGCCACTGATGAACCTTCCTAAATTCCTCTGACAAAGCCTTTGGAGCAAGGCAATAACCTATTTTCCAACCCGTAACATGAAAAGTTTTACCAAAAGAACCGCAAATAAAAGTTCGCTCTCGTAAAACGGGATTTCGGAGTAACGACCAATGTTCTAAACCATCAAAAATGATGTGTTCATAGACTTCATCACTGATGATGAAAATATTGGTATTTCGCACAATATCAGCCAATTGTATTAAGTCTTCTTGACTCAAAACTGTCCCCGTTGGATTATGTGGCGTGTTCAGAATGATGAGTTTTGTTCGTTCGGTAATCTTTGATTTTACGATATTCCAATCAATCTTATACTCATCTTCGGGCGTAAGGGTTACATATATGGGCGTACCGCCATTGAGCTTGATGGCGGGAGCGTAAGAATCATAACAGGGTTCAAGCAAGATAACTTCGTCGCCTTGATGAACAACGGCAGTGATGGCGGCATAAAGTGCTTCGGTAGCTCCCGAAACTACCGTAACCTCGGTATCTGGATGATAATTTACTTGGTATAAATCACTGATTTTCTGAGCAATGGCTTCCCGCAAAGGTAAAATTCCTGCCATTGGGGCGTATTGGTTCATACCTTTTTTGAGGTAATAATTCACCAGTTCCGTCAATTTGGGCGAGCAGTCAAAATTAGGAAAACCCTGCGAGAGATTCAAAGCTCCGTGGTCAGCAGCTAATTTTGACATTACGGTAAAAATAGTGGTTTCTGTGTTGGGTTGTTTTGAGGTAATGTTCATGAATGAAATTGATTTTTTTACTTATTCCAACGCTCCGCCACTACCACAGCATAATCCACAAAAGCCTTGACTGAGTCTTCATAAATTTTATTGCCCAAGGATTCTGAATGTTCATCAAGATTTTTATGCGTCTCGTGCGACTCGTATATGCGGGGAGAAATGACCGAATATTGATTACTAAAATTAATAATTTTATTGATAACCGTGGTTAATTCTAAACAAGGAACTTTTCCGCCTCTTCCAGCTGAAACACCTGCTAATGCAAAAGTTTTATTATTAAAAAGATGAGCAAAATCTTTTGAGCCTAATTGATGAAGGGCGTTTAATAAATCTCCATTTACGGTAAAATTATATTCGGGTGTTACGAAAAATACTAAATCAGCCTTTTCCCAAGCCCCGATAAGTTCCGCTTGAAAAGCCGTTAAATCGTGTTTGATAACGCTCCCTCTGCCCACCGATGGAATATCGAAATGGTGAAAATCAACAACAGTAACGTCTTGATAATCTGAGGCTTGCAATACTTTTTGAAGATATTTGGAAAAACGTAAAGAGTTACTATTTTGTCTTGGCGACGTGGCGATAATGGCGATGTTCATTTTGAAAAGGGTAAACGGTTCACGGTAAACGGTGAACGGATTGTATGAAAATTAATTTGAATAGATAACCCGAAAACATAAAAAAAAGTTACAGAATCCAAGGACTCTATAACTTTTTAACCTTTTAACCATTAAACTTTCTAACTTTAAACTAATACCCAAACACCTCTTCCAAAGACAATTTCTTTACCTCTCCGTATTTTTTGAGGTCTTCCAAATTTACTTTTTTCTCCGAAGCCACGATACACAAATTGTATGGCTTATTTGATAATTGAGTATCTTGAAATTTCTTCAAATCATCACCCGTCATTTTGTCTAATGCTTGATAAATCACTTTACGGTCATCTCCCATTACACCTCTTTCTTGATTATTCAAATAGGTATTAATGATGTTATCTTGCGTAATTCTTTCGGTTTGATAATTCTTTTTCATGCTTGCCTTTGCCGTTTCCAAATTCTTTTCTGAGGCAGGGAAATTATTTAATAATTCATTCATTCCAGCAATGGCTTCGTGGATTTTGTCTGCTTGCGTACCCACGTAAGCAACCATATTGTATTTCTCATTTTTGGCATTTGGAGTACGATAAAAGGCATAAGTTGAATACGCCAACGCCTTAGATTCACGAATGGTCTGGAATACAATTGACGACATTCCCCCACCAAAATAATTATTGTATAATTCCACGACTGGTGTTTCGGTGGTATTGTACATAATTGTTGGGCGAATCCAGTTTACTTCTGCCTGTACCATATCATAATCAGTAAACAAAACCATTGGTTTCTCAGGAGATTGTGCCTCAAAATTAGCAATTAAGGGTAAATCTGCTTTGAAAGTGGCCGGTGTTTTATGAATTGCTCCCAAAGATGTCGCCAAATCTTCCATTGTTTTCGGTCCATAATACGTAACGATATGTTTGTACGAAAACAAGTTTTGTAAAAAAGCAATCAAATCATCAGAGGTTAAGGCTTTCAATTCTGCATCAGTAAATTGCAAAACATTTCTTGGATTTTTAGGTCCGTAAGCCGCATACGTTGAAAGTCCTTGAAGAATTGCTCCTTTGTTCAATTTAGCATCATTTCTTTGCTTAATTAATCTACCTTTCAATAATTCGAGTGCCGCATCGTCTTTCTTACATTTGGTCATTAAATTTTCAAAAAGTTGAGCAGTTTTTGCAAAGTTTTCATTCAAACCCGACATATTCAACGTGATGTGATGGTCTGTATATGAAGTATTGAAACTACTCGCCAAACGATAAAATTCGGTACTGATTTGCTCGGCGTTCATTTTATCAGTTCCCACAAATTGAGCGTATTGCAGGGCAATTGGCATAATTTTACTATTCCATGAACCCATGTCAAAACGATATGCCATTCTGAATAAATCGTTGTCGGTATTTTGTACGTAAAGTGCTTCTAAATTACCTACTTTTCCTTTCTTCAAATCCTTCGAGAAATCTAACCATTTGGGCTCAATAGTTGACATTGGCGTTGAATTTACATCCTTCAAAAAGGCAGATTGAGCCTCACGATTCACCTCTACTGGCGTGATGGCTGGTTTATCTACTTTCTTAATGTCTTTGTCTTCACCCTTGCGTTTATTGATTACCACGTAACCATCACCACAATATTTTTTGGCAAAATCCATCACTTGTTGTTTGGTTACTTTGCCCAATGCGTCGTTTAGAGCTACATAATTGTTCCAGTCGCTTGCTTTTGCAGTGATAAAACTTTCCAATAATCCATAGGCACGTGAGGCATTATTTTCTAAGCCTTGAATGGCGTTGAGTTTGTTGTTGGCGGCAATTGCTTTGATAATTGATTCATCAAAATTACCCGATTTTAATTTATCCAATTCTCCCATCAACAATGCTTTGACATCATCAAGACTTTGGTCTTTTTTGGGCGTTCCAGTCATCGACCATATACTATAATCTTTGTTCCACTCAGGATTTGAACCCGCCCGTAATACCTTTTGAGCTTTCACCAAATTAAGGTCAATTAAACCCGCTTTTGAATTCGACATCAATTCATCCACAATTGTTCCCACAATTCTATCTTGCTTACTCATAGCACCCGACCAACGCCAGGCAATTGTTACATTATCGGGGGTTGGTCCAAAGACTTCCTTGGTAATTGGAGCGGTTAAAGGTAACTCTGCGGCAGGTTTATATTCTGCCAAAGGCTTAGTAACCATGTATTTAAACGATGCGTCAATTTTCTTAATTAATTCATCCGAATTAAAATCTCCCGCCATGATTATTGCCATGTTGTTCGGCACGTAATATTTGTTGAAATAATTGCGAATTTCAACCAACGAAGGGTTTTTTAAATGTTCAACCGTACCAATTACCGTCTGTTGTCCATAATTATGGGTTGGAAAAAGTGCCGCATTACGGGTTTCATAAACCTTACGTCCATCATTATCCAATCCACGATTTTTTTCTTCATAAACCGCTTCTAATTCGGTATGAAAAATTCTTAAAACGGGGCTACGGAAGCGTTCTGCCTGTAATTTCAAGAAACGGTCGATGGCATTGGTGGGAATGTCTTCAGTATAAACCGTTTGTTCAAAAGAGGTAAAAGCATTGGTGCCTTGTCCGCCCATCGAAGCCATCATTTTATCGTATTCGTTGGCAATGGCAAATTTGGCAGCCTCTCCCGAAACACGGTCAATTTCCTTATAGATGGCTTTTCGTTGGGCAGAATCGGTGGTTTTAGTGTATTTTTCATACAAAGCATCCACTTGTTCGAGTAGCGGTTTTTCTTTTGACCAATCCAAAGAGCCAAATTTATCCGTTCCTTTAAAAAGCATGTGTTCCAAATAATGAGCCAAGCCTGTATTGGTACGTGGGTCAGTATTTGAACCCGCCCGAGTAGGAATCAACGCCTGAATGCGGGGTTCTTTGTGGTTTTCGCTCAGAATAACCGTTAAGCCATTTGCGAGGGTATAAAAACGGGCTTTCATGGGGTCGTTGCTCACGTATTTGTAGGTATAACCACCCGCAGAGGCAGTTTTCCAATCAAAGGTTTTTTGAGCAAAAGAGGAGGTTAGGCACAGCATAAAAGCCAAAACCAAAAGTGGTAAGCGGAAATTTTTCATGTGGAAAGTAGATAATTTTGGGTTAATAAATTGATTTAACATTGCAATAACGTAAAAAAAATACAAAGATTACCTCAATTTTGGATGAATGGTTTTTGATAGAAGATTTTAGAACCCAACGACACTTATCTATACTTTTCAAAGTAATTATTCGTTAATTTTGCACAAAAGAAAAGAACTTAAAATAATGAAAAATAGATTAAATTCATCAATAATCATCAAAGCATTTTTGGCTTATTTACTGTTAATAGTTGCTACAAATCACGGCTATTCTCAGTGGTGGAAAGATACTGAAAAGGCGGAAAAAGAACGTTCAAAGGGAATGTTATTGCTCACGAACGAAGTACAGATTGAGGCAAGTACCGCCATCAACCACATGTATAATTATAAATTTTACGAAGCCGAAAAAGAATTTAATTACCTGAAAGTCAAGTATCCAGAACATCCATTGCCCGAATTTTTGTTGGGTTTAATGGAATGGTGGAAAATTGTTCCCAATACCGAAAATGCCCTTTACGATGAAAGTTGTTTAGGATACATGGATAAAAGTATTGAAAAAGCAGAAAAGATTTGGGACGATTCTGAGAACCCCGAAGCGGCATTTTTTATGGCGGCGGCTTATGCTTTCAAAGGGCGTCTGCATTCCGAACGCAAGCATTGGTCGAAGGCTACTTTTGCGGCTAAAAATGCCTTAAAGTACCTCGACCGTTCCAGAAGTTTTGCCGATTTCAGTCCAGAATTGATGTTTGGGGATGGTTTGTACAATTACTATTTCTATTACGTAAAAGAAAATTATCCTTTGCTTCGTCCTGTTTTGTGGCTTTTTCCAAAGGGCGACAAACCCAAAGGAATTACACAGTTAGAAAAAGTGAGTTACAATGCCTTTTACACTCGCACGGAAGCCCGATATTTTCTTTTGCAAATTTATGGTTTAGAAAACATGAACGATAAGGCTCTGAATTTAGCAAAATATACCTCAGAAAGCTATCCAGATAATCCATTTTTCCAACGTTTTTATGCTCGAAGTGCCTTCGTTTCGGGTCATGTGAATGAGGCTAAGACTTTGTCAAAGAGCATTTTAGCTAAAATAGATGAGCGTATGCCAGGCTACGAAGGCGTAAGCGGACGTTATGCTGCATACATATTGGCGTATTACGCCTACAACTACGACAAAGACATCAAAACTGCCAAAGATTATTATCAGAAAACGATAGATTTTGCTAAGAATACCAGCACCACTAACTCTGGATATTACTGGTCTTCCATGTTGGCTTTGGGAAAAATTGCCTCGCAAGAAGAGGATTACGACAAGGCCATTGAATATTTCAAACAAGTAATTGATGACTCCGACCGTAAATCAACTCAGCGAGACGAAGCGAAAAAATTATTAGCGGAAGCCAAGAAGGCAAGGAGAAAGAAGAAGTAGGGGATTTGGTAGGTGCATTAATCCTTATAGGTTTTGAAACCTATAAGGATTTTTTTATACAGATTTTTAAATTATTTCCGCTTCGGTTTGTACTTCCCAAAATTACTTTTTCTTGATTCTTTTCCTCCAGCAATTATCTGCTTTTTGTTCTTCACTTCTTTCTCCGGCTTCACAAAGACGAATCTTTTTCCATCCGGTGTCCATTCATAACCCGAGATCGCTTCTTCCTCTTTTGTGATCATCCGTGCCTCGCCACCGTCAAGTCTGATGATGTAGATCTGATTTTTGTTTCCGCGGTCAGCCAGGAACGCGAGCCATTG
>JANPGQ010000377.1:0-3503 GCA_031423975.1 Cytophagales bacterium
TTTCTCAATTAGCAAACTCTCGAATTGACCAATTTTTGATTGGCTTCTTTCTTGACAGTAGAGATTTAGGGATTTACACCGTTGCGATTACTGTGGCAGGTTTTACCAGTATTTTTGCCAATGCCGTTAGAACAATTATTGTACCCACCATTGCAGGGAAAATCTCTTTTATCGACAAAGCCCATGAAATCGTTTTTTACTTCAAGCGATATTGGGTTTTCAGTCTTATTTTTCAACTCATTTTTGTACTGAGTGTATCTATTTTAATACCTTTCATCTTTGGAAAACAATACTCAGAATCAATAATAATCAGTCAGATTTTGATTGTAGGCTATTTTTTTATCAATGCCAAAACAGTATTAGCAGGTGGTATTCAGGGCATGGGTTTTCCCGAAATCATCAGTATTGTAGAATTTATTGGAATGATTATTTCCTTGATTTTCAGCTTTTTATTGATACAAAATCTTGGACTTTTGGGTGTATCAATTGCCATTTCTTTAGCTTATTTTAGTCAATTTTTAGGACTAATTGTTTTTATGAAAAGAAAAGCAATTGCTTCTTATCAAAATCTATTGGGAGTTTCAAGAAATGAGTTAAAAGAATATTTTGGGGGATTGAAAATAATGATAAATAACTGACTATCAAATAACTACCTTATGGCATCAAAGGTTATTATAGCACAATTAGGAGCAAGAATGCACTATGCCATTCCCGAAATATTGTATAGAAATAATCTTTTGCATACCTTCTTTTCAGATTTATACCTCAATAAATCAACACATTATTTACTAAATCAGCTCAATAAAATTTATCCATCAGACTCTTTTAATAAACTTTTAGGAAGAAGAAATAAGACTTTGGAAGGAGCAAATATTGATAGTTTTAACGCATCAGGAATAAGATATAGTTTTCAAGCAAAACGTGCTAAAAATCCACAAGAATACGTTCGTCAGTGCAATTTGATGGCAAAGGATTTTAATCGAAAAATTTTACAAACAGGCTTTGGAAATGCCGATACTCTATACGTTTTTAATACGGCTGGTTTGGAATTAATCAAACACGCCAAAACCATAGGAATGAAGGTAATTCTTGAACAAACTATCGTTCCTTATGCTTTGGAGAGGGTTTTGATGCACGATGAACTACAAAAATTTCCAGCTTGGGGAAGTGTAAATGACTATGAAATGAATGATGATTTCGTGGAATATATCGAAAGAGAGCAAGAAGAACAGACGCTTTCAGACCTGATTATTTGCGGTTCTGAATTTGTAAAAGAGTCAATTCAAGTATTTCTTGGACAAGCTCATAAAACCCAAGTAATTCCTTATGGCATCCATTTGCCCTTGCCCAAATACAAAAAACCTTGGCAAAAAGATACACGAAAATTAAGGATTTTAACCGTTGGAACCGGACTAAGAAAAGGTACGCCATACATTTTGGAAGTCGCCAAAAAATTAAAAAACATCGCCGAATTTAGATTAATTGGTTCTTTGGAAAATATAACAGATTCTGTCAAAAAAGAGATTGCTACAACTATTGATTATCAAGGGCATATTGCTCGGTCAGCCGTAAATTCGCATTATGAATGGGCAGATATTTTTTTGTTACCTTCTCTTTGTGAAGGCTCGGCAACGGCAACTTATGAGGCACTTGCACACGGCGTACCCGTTATAGCAACTGCTAATACGGGAGCGATTATTGAGCATAATTTGGATGGCTTAATCGTTCCAAAAGGCAATGCCGATGCTATCGAACAGGCCATTTTATCCTTATATCGAGCACCTGAGAATCTCGAATATTTATCAAAAAATGCGCTGATAAAATCTCAATTGGGAAGTTTGAAGGCTTATGAACAGAGGTTGGCAAATTTGATTAATTTATGATAACGACTTGATTATTAATAAAGTATAACCACTTACTCTTAAATTCAATTACAGTTCATATGAGAGAAAGTCTATTTTTTGCTACAAGCATAGACATAACTATAATCCTAATTTGCACATGGATTTTATTCCGATTTGGGAAAATTTCCATATACCATCCTGCCACTACATACTTAGTTTTTCATACATTTTCTTTCACTGCTCGGCTCATTTTTCTTAATAATGGCTCTGCTATTTTCTTGGGTGGACAATCAGATTATTTTACCGAAATAGAACGTCATGAAATTGTGCGAGCTGCCCTTTTAGCAGATATTGGCTTTATCTGCATGACTTTTGCATGGTGGTTGGAAGCACATCGAAAAATTGAAATTCAAGCCTTAAATACGGTCATTCTATTAGATGAAAATATCCTTAAAACGGTACTTTTCTTTACTATTTCTATTGGAATTTGGGGAATTTTTGCTCAATTATACATTCCAGGGTTAGGAAAAGCAAACGCTGATTTTGGTGATTGGAGTACCTCTTCATACATTCAAAATACCCAGAACTGGCTGGTTTTGAGTCTTTTAATTGTTGTTTTCAAATATGGATTCCGAAAACCTTTCTTAATAATTATCGGATTTTGTTTGTTCATTTTGGCTTTTCAAGGACAACATCGTTACCGAATCTTGATTCCTTGTATTTTCCTCTTATTTCTCTATCTTCATCGCCACAAAAAACAATGGCTTTCTTGGCGTTTTGCTTTATTACTTTTGGTGGGCGTAATCATTTTCTTACCGATGAAATACGTTGGAAAACTGATTCAGCAAGGAGCAACGACGGATGATTTGATTGAATTTGCCTCTGAATATCGGGAAAGTTTGGGCATTGGAGCAAACGCTGATTTCTCATTTTTAGATATGTACGCTTCAATCCTCACACTCGTTGACCAATCGGGCGGATATTTTTATGGTTCAACGTATTTTACCTTACTTTTAGCCCCAATTCCCCGACAATTTTGGACAGAAAAACCCTCTTTGATGCAATGGATATTAGATATTTCTACCACCGCTAGAAATTTGAAAGAATTAGGGGCTATCGCTACACTTTACGGAGAATCTTACGCCAATTTTGGGTATTTGGGCATCGTCATAATCCCCTTTTTATTCGCTAAATATTCGGCTCGATGGTACTATAAAGTGATAAATACCAACCCACAATCTGCCAATTTATTTGCTTATTTATACTTTTCAGCTATCCTGATACAAATATATAGAGACGGGCTAAACGCCATTTTTACCTTTCTTTCGGTCTATAATATGCCTGGATTTTTTGTTTATATTTTTAGTATTTACAAAGGAAAATTAACCCGAAAAGAAGTATTATAAATGAACAATAATTTCTTTTTTGACAATTTTTTATGAGAACTGTATCACGGACAGCCTTGTCCGTAGTGTAAAATCTTTTTTATTCGACAACGGACAGGGCTGTCCGTGATACAGTTTTCCCAAAAAAGAAATTGCTTACAAATGAACGCATAAATTTTAAAAATCTGATTACCAATGCTTTAGCTATAAATTATCCATTGTCAATTATCAATTACAAACCACTACATATCTGGATGAATATCCCAAGTTATTA
>JANPGQ010000378.1:0-1925 GCA_031423975.1 Cytophagales bacterium
GACCCCTTCTTTTTTCATTAATTGGACCGCTTCGAGTTTCTCGGAAAGACTCCAATTGCGTCTGTGATTGCTCATAATTTCGTAAAGTTATTAAAACTTATTTTACGAAAAATTTGTCCAGTTAATTAGGGGGTTCGGGAGTAATATTGTCAATTGAACTCTATAATTTCTTAAATATGTACATCAAAAAGTGCAGCTTAGTCAGATCTATATTTTTAATAACTCATTTTAAGGTATCACTCTTAGCGAGATGAATTTTTGCAAGTTTGGTTGTAACTATAGAAAAGGGCAAGTCAAACCACGTTTACGGTAGAATTTATTAACTTAGATAAATTCCACAAAGGTGGAAGTCATGGTGAAACTATCACTTTCATTTAGTTATAATTAAAGTTGGTTGCGTCCTATTGCAAAGGCGGTCCCAGTATTTCAGAATTGTATCTTTTATATAAGGCCTGCATTGCTACCATGTTAGGCATACCATTTGCAGAAAGAAGCTTTCCCATGTCGGCAAAATATTTTTCCATGCCTTGGGCTGGTGTAATACCAACTAGAAGTGTTCCCGATGTTTCGCCATCATAATTGAAACGATGCTTTACGTTACGTGGAATAAATATACTGTCCCCCTCGTCCATCTTTATAATTTCATTATCCAATTCAAAAACAAATGTTCCTTCAAGCACACAAAAGAATTCTTCGAAAGTACGGTGAAGATGCAACGGAGGTCCGAAACCTTTCAGATTGTTAGAACTAATAAAAATGGACAATCGGTTTTCGATATCGCTACTCAACAATTTGAAATCTATTGGTGTGTTACCGTAGACTATTTTGTCTTTGTAACGAGTGTCCAATGCTTTGACTTTGAAGCCATTTTTTGGCGGCGTATATGGCTGTGCCAACATAGGAGAAGCGAAATCGGTTGCGGCTAATAAGGTTAAGGTATTTTGTACAAATTTGCGACGTTCCATCATTGAAAATTGTTTTGTTGAATACATTGAATTACAAAACAAAAGTAACTTTCAATCGGAGTGTATTGGTGGTAGAAAATCAGCAAACTTTAAGCAATTCCTAAAATTCTTTCGGGCGAATTTGCTTGTGCTTCAAGTAGTGAATGTGGCGAAGTATCTGAAAATTGTTTAAAATCTTTTACTAAATGTTGATAGTCATGATAACCTGTTTCCAAGGCAATGCTTAACCAATCTGCTTTCGGGTTTTTATCTTTGATTTGATATGCCTGATAAAATCGATTAATGCGTGCATAAAACTTTGGTGTGATTCCCATTTGTTGCACAAATTTCCTTTCAAATTGGCTGATTGACAAACAAGCAAAACTTGCCATTTTTTCAACATTAAAACTATTTGGGTTCTCTGAAATTATTTTAGCGACTTTTTCTATTGGATGACAATCTGATTTTAATTTTTGTATCCTTTTCCATAGATAATGCTCAACCATTTCTACAATACTTTCATAGGAATTTACATTTGCTAATTGGTCGTGCAAATAATGTATTTCTGGGTTTAAAATTGCTTCTGCATCAATTCTTTCGTCAATAAATTCGGTGAGTGGTAATTTTAAAAACTTTGTTAATGCACTTGGTTGGAAATTAACAGAAAACATCAAATAATGGGGCGATAGATGAAAGTCGAACCGTGAAATTTGTGAACCATTAATAGAAGTCTTAGGATAAACTTTTGATAATCCTGTTTTGGGGTCAAAAGCAGTAACGCCGCCTCGTAAATAAAATACCAAACAATGTTGGGTGTTGGCTGGGAATGGTTTTATTGGTATCGGTTCGTTTTTGTCAAACACGTAATGTAACAGCAAGTAATCTTTTACAAAGTCTTGCAGATACGAAGATGGTTGTATGATTTTATAAATCATGTTTTGTCACTTGTTAGTTTCTATCAGAATGGCGTGTTCAATAATA
>JANPGQ010000379.1:0-1704 GCA_031423975.1 Cytophagales bacterium
AATAAATTATTCAAAAGTCAGTCTCTAAAACCCAGCTATATTAATGTTTCAAATCTGATATTTGAAGAGATAAAGCCAAACATGATTTTTTTCTTAGAAAATTCTCAATTAGAAGTTGAAAAACTACAAGAAAAATATGGAATGTGGTTTTTCAGTAAAGATAAAATGAGCAATACAAAGGAGTTGTTCAAATTAATGAATCATAATTTTAGTTCGAGAACCCCATTTAAGGATTTTGACTTTTTCTATAAATATCGCCACCCTTGTAATGCTATAATCCTAACAGATGATTACTTTTTCACGACAAAAATAGGGTATGATGAAAATGCGATTGAAAAAAATCTAAAACCAATTTTAAAACGATTATTGCCTAAAAAGTTAGGTGTTGATTTTCAAATAACGATGATATTATCACCTAATAGCGTATCGCTTGATTTCAACAAAATTCAATTATTAATCAAGGAAATAACAATACTCTACACTACTAAAATTTGATATTTGAATAATTGTATTTTTCGGATGATAAATCGGGTAAATATTTTAAAAATTGGGGTCAAATTTTGTTCAATAAATTCGGGTTTACGGAAATTTTCAAAAATCATATTCATCCCTATTCTAAAAAAGCTATTTATCTTGTAATTATCAACATTGACTTTTATTTTCTTAACTTTTTGATTTACATAAATTCCCAAACTCACACAAAAAGCATAGGCTATACTCACCATTGCTATTAGTTTTTGAATCCGTTTTAAGTCTCGTAAATGAGTTTCTTCAAGATTGAATCCTCTGGTTTTAAGATTTTGGAAACAAACTTCTATGACCCACCTTTTTCTATAAAGTTGTGCGATGAATTTGGGATTACAATTGCCAAATAGAAAGAGAATATCACCGTCGGGTAATGGCTTAATATAGACGTTCCCATAAACACTATCTACCATACAATCAACCAGATACGTTCCATTGGGAAACGATTTACTAAGGTCTTCGGCTTTAAGTGTTTGACCATTAAGTCGATGAATATGATGGCTTTTGGGAACTCTAACACAAAAAATAAGTCCTTGGTCTTTCATCCATTTTAACCATTTATGCCCAATAAATTCTCTATCAGCAACGATTAAACCAATGCGTTTTTTATCTATAATTTTGAAAACTTTTTCCAATAAATCAATTCTATCACCGCTATTTGAATTGCCACTATTGTTGTCTAACATTGCCCAATAAAATGGAATTTGGAAATCACCATGACCCACTAAAACCATTAAAATATTAATTTGGGTTTTTCCAAAATCCCACTCGGTTCGGTCAATACAGATTCGGAGTTTCTTACTTTTAGGAAGTAGTGTTAGTAATAGAATAGCAACAAAATCATAATCTATATCTACTTGACGATAAAAGTCCTGAATACGAGTCATATTAGACTGAACTTTGACATCAGAATTTAAAAATTTAGCCGTTTTAAAGAACTGAACTGAGTTACTTTGAACCAAAGCGGGTATGTACAGACCCAAGAATTCTTTACGAGAGGCGTTTTTTACAATTTGGTTTTCGTTTAAAATTCTTCTAATTTCGCTTTGGAGGGTCATTATCATCGTTTTTTCTTGTTCGCAAAACAAAATTACAATGATTTTGAGCCTCTTTAATTTTTAGTAGTGTAGAGTAGCAAACGTTATGAAATATTAATTATTAATTTCCCAATACTTATAA
>JANPGQ010000380.1:0-7366 GCA_031423975.1 Cytophagales bacterium
TATATAAAAAATAAAGAGCCTTTAATATGAAAACATATTCAAGGCTCTTTATTTTTATTTTTAATTTTTCTTTAGTTAAACTATTTTTTTAACAGTTCTAATAATTTCTCTGCCGCCGCTTTTGAAGATGCAGGGTTTTGACCAGTTATCAACATTCCGTCTGTAACAACATACGATTCAAAATCACCTTTTTTTGAATAAATCCCTCCCTTGTTCTTCAATTCATTTTCCAATAAAAAAGGAACGACTTCCGTTAATTTCACCCCTTCCTCTTCCGTATTGGTAAAACCAGTTACCTTCTTATCCTTCACCAAAGGATTTCCTTCCGTATCCAATACGTTCAGTAATGCTGCTGGTGCATGACATACTGCCGCAACGGGCTTTTTTGCATTCCAAAAACCTTGAATCAATTTTATAGAATCCTCATCAGTAGTCAAATCCCACAAAGGCCCGTGACCGCCAGGATAAAATACTGCATCAAATTCATCGGCTGATACTTCGCTCAAAACTTTTGTATGAGCCAACATATCTTTCAAAGCTTCATCTTTATCAAAACGGTGGGTTGCCTCAGTCTGACTATCTGGCTCTGCACTTTTTGGGTCAATGGGTGGCTGTCCACCTTTGGGAGAAGCAAGCACAATATCTATTCCTGCATCTTTTAAAGTATAATAAGGTGAAGCAAATTCTTCTACCCAAAAACCAGTCTTCTTACCTGTGTTTCCTAACTCACTGTGAGAAGTTAAAACCATTAAAACTTTCATAATTACTTATTTAAACGAATTATTGGGCAGTATAGCCCCCATCAATTGTATAATACGAACCCGTAACAAACGATGAACGTACAGAACTTAACCAAAATACTAATTCTGCCACCTCTTCGGCTGTTCCTAAACGACCAATTGGATGCAAACTTGCAATGGCACTTATCATAGATTCATCCAATGATTTAGTCAATAAAGGAGTTTTGATATAACCTGGTCCAACAGAATTTATCCTAATATTTTTATCGGCATATTCCAGTGCCGCTGCCTTTGTTAAACCCACTACACCATGCTTGGCTGCTACATAAGCGGGAGACATTTTTGTGCCGACTGACCCCAAAATTGATGCCATGTTTACAATACTTCCTCCGCCAGAAGTGAGCATTGCGGGTATTTGAGCGTGCATTCCGTAAAAAACACCCGATAAATTAATACTGATTACTTTATCCCAATCATCAATAGGATAGTCGCCTGTCATGCCTTGAAGTCCACCAATTCCTGCATTATTACAGGCAATATTTAGGCTTCCGTACTGATGTAAAGTTTGGTCAACTAAAAATTGATGGTCAGTTTGTTTAGCGGTATCGGCATAAATAAAGATTGCCTCTCCTCCTCTTTTCTTAATTTGGTCAACTGTCTCATTTCCACCTGCCTCGTCTACATCCGAAACCACAACTTTTGCTCCCTCCATCGCATACAGGAGAGCAACTGCTTTGCCAATACCCGAGCCTGCACCCGTAATGATGGCTACTTTGTTTTCTAATTCTTTCATACAATTGTATTTACAATAATTTTATTCTTGCACCGTCAATTTGAGTTTATCGAGGTCAAATCCTTTACTTTTGATTCTTGATATAACTCTACTGTATGTTTCTTGATTCATTTTGGGAGTTCTGGATAAAATCCATAGACTTTTACGTTTAGGCTCGCTCACAACGGCATACGAGTAATCATTAGCTAAATCGATAATCCAATAATTACCACTAAAAAGGAAAAAGAATTTAACTTTAAGTTTTGAATTATTAGTACCCTCCACTACGGTAGCTTTCCCCTTGACTGTCTTTTCTTTACCTTGCATACTACCTTTTTTACAGCGATTTATAACCGTTACATAATCGTGATTAGTCATAATATATTCAGCAGTAGTACCGTAGCAATTCTTTTGGAAACTTTGAGGATAAGCGGCTATTTCATACCATTTACCCATGTATTTGCTCAAATCCACACTTTTAACGGTTTCTAATTCTTGAGCCTTAGCAATACTTACAGTCAGAATTATTGACAATCCCAACAAAAATGTTTTTATATTCACTCTCATATTAAAGAAGTTTTGAAAAATTCAACTTTGACAATTTTTATAAATTGTCAAAGTTTCTAAAAAATTAGTTAAAATATCTTCTCAAAGTCCAAGCAATTGACTCATGGTCTTCCATCTTTCCCGTCAAGAAATCTGATGTTCCTGCATCATTGTATTTGTCTGCACAGTCATCCACATCCTTGCGTAATTGTTTGATGATGGTTTCGTGGTCTTCCAATAATTCCTTGACCATTGCCATAGAATCTGGATACTCGCCCGGAGATTCTTTTATCGATGCTCGCTCACTAAATTCTTGGTACGTTCCGATAGTTTTACCGCCTAATTTGTTTATTCTTTCGGCAATTTCATCAATGGCTTCTTCTAATTCTGTATATTGTGCCTCGAATAGTTTATGGAATTCCATAAAACTTTCGCCACAAACATTCCAGTGAAATTTTCGGGTTTTGGTATAGAGCATTACTTCATTGGATAATCCTACTGAAAGCAATTCTACGACTGCTTTTAAATCTTTTTCTGCAATTCCAATATTTGGTTTCATAACTTTTTTTTGAAAATTGTTAAATAATTAAACTGACTCTGGTACTATTTTGACGGTATCTTTTGTTTTCAATTTCATTACTCTGATAGCAGGAATAGTATCCCCCAACAAAAATCCCCAAGGTTGTAAGCCTTCAATATGGTCAAAAATCACTTTCATTACAGCCGTCAGGGGAATAGACAAAAACATTCCAGGCACTCCCCAGATTGTTCCACCAGTCAATACTACTATGATGGATACCAAAGCATTGAGCCTCACTTTTGAAGCCACAATTTTTGGAACAATATAGTGTACATCAAAAAATTGAATGACTAAATACACAATTAAAATAATTAATGATGTGCTTGCTGAGGGCATTGTAGCCGTTGCTACTATAATTGGTAGAGCAATGGAAATGATACCGCCGATATAAGGAATGATGTTGATAATTGCGCCCATAACGCCTAACATAATGGCATATTCTACCCCAATTATCAATAGACCAATAGAATTTAGGGTTGCCACAATGGCGGCTTCTAATAGTAAAGCCGTTAAATATTTTTGAATAATAAACTTGGTAGAAACCATGATTGATTCCACTTCTTTTTTATTAGGTTTTCCAAAAATTTGTCTGACAAAGTCCAATAATAAAGGCTCATAAAAAAGCATCATGAAAATATAAACGGGTATTAATAGCAATAAAGTAATCACAGTACCCATTGTGGATAAAGTAGAGCCGATGGAAGACTTTCCATACTTCATCACTTCAGCCTCCATTTCTGCAATAGTAGCCTTAGAACGAGTTGGGCTAATTTTATAATGCTCTGAAGTCCAAGAAACTAACCTATTTAAGCCTGTAGAAAACTTTTCAACCAACTTTGGAAAAGTTTGGGTAAACATATCCATTTGTGAATAAAAAAACATTCCTAAAAGCACTAATGTAGAGAGCATAATAAGCAATGCAGAAATAATTGCCCATACTCTGTTCATTCCTTTTTTTTCAAAAAAACCAACCAGAGGACTTAATACAGTAGCCAAAATTGCCGCATATATTATGGGTACAATAATGCTTTTACCGATATATAATGTACCGATAAAAGAAATCATACCGATAAAAATCAGTGATGCTTTAGCATAAAAAGGCAACTTAACTGTATTCATATATGTGGTTGTATTTTTTTAGTTGTAAATTCATTTTAAATCGTAATCTTGCCATATTCACCTTCGTTACTGACAGTCCCTGTTACAATTGCTTTAAGGGTATGATAAATCTCAATCATTGTATTTGAGGAACTATCCCAATAATTAGCATCCTTTGGGGTTACCTTTATCAACATTAATTCAGGGTCTTCTAATCCGTCTGGGAACCATGCTTTCACAAAAGGATTCCACAATTCTTCCATTTTAGCTTTGTCTTGTAAAAGATTTGCAGTTCCGTTTATCATCAAATATATTCCATCTGCATCATCCACAATAGCCAATGAAACCTTTGAATCTGCCTCAATTTGGTCGGCTTTGTTGGAAGATTTTTTAGTAAAAAACCACATTGTTCCGTCTTCATCCACAGTATTAACTGCCATAGGTCTGCCCGCTAAATTACCTGCCGTTTTTGGGTTTGTTATAAACATACACGTTCTGATATCCTTGACCATTTCTACTAATTTGTCGATACTTTTATTCTCTGGTGCTTGCATTTTTTGTGAGATTATTTGTTGAAAATTTTATTTTATTCTTTAATGGGAATGATAAGTAAAGGAATTTCTGAATGGTGCAAAACTCGCTCTGCAACGTCTCCTGTCAACATTTTCTCGAACCATCCTTTTTTATGAGAGCCTAATACAATTAAATCTGAATCATAATTATCAGCACGATTCAAAATAATATCGGCAAAATCACCCTCTCCCACTTTCAGACTAATTTGTGGGTCGCCTATCTGATTTTTTATATTTTCCAAAAAATTAAAAGCAGCCTGTTCCAATCCTTTTTCTTCCGCAATGGTTGAAAAACTTGCTCCTCCATAACCTCCCAAACCCAACATTGGCGAATATTCCAAGGCTGAATAATAGGTTGCATCCACCAATACGTGTAATAATACAACTTCGGCATTCATTGCTTTTGCCATTGAATAACCCATTTTAGCAATATTGAGGGCGTGATTATCATAGTCTAAGGCAATCAAAAACCTTTTAATGGGGGTCGATTGTAAGATTGATTTGCTTGTTTCTTGCATCTTATTTGTTGTTTTAGGCTTTCACCAATTTAGACGATATCTTATTAATCTCCTTGATTTTCTTCAAGGTCATTATGGTTATCACCGCCGATGCTGTAATAATTATTTTCCTCATCTTCTTTTCCAATTTCCTCCTCTGCATCATCCATTTCTGAACCTGGCACATCAAGGTCATCGCCCACCAAATCATCCTCAAAGCTCTTTTCATTCATCATTTCGGGCAATTCATTAGCCGCTTTCATCTGACCAATATTTTCGGGGTCGATGTCTTGTTCCTCTTTAAATTGACTGTAAACATCTTCGCTTGGTGCGTACTTGGGATAACCTGGAAATTCTTTGTCGCTTTCCTTTGAAGCCACTTGTTTTTCAAAGTCTTGCTCAACCGCCGATGCTGACGGTTTTTGGATTCTCGGTCTATCTTTTTTCATGATAATTAGAGCTAATGGGTTTGATTTTAGTATTAATTCAAAAGAATTATACCATTACCTTTACACTTTTAAACAAGCAATTCATTAGATTTATCAGAGATTTTTTTAAACTTTTGGGTAAATTTTTACCCGAAACCGTTTCCTTTAAACGCAAAATAGCCAACTCAAATGAGTTGGCTATTTTAAAATAATTAACCACTAAATATAAATCACAAAAACCCTCTTGAAATAATATATTACTTTATAAATCCACCAGCAATTGCCAATACTTGGTCTTTTGTCAATGGTTCATCAAATGCTTCTGAAATTGCAGCGTCAGATTTCCCAGACAATCCAGTTAAATTTACGCCACCTTGAACTAAATTTTCATCCCCTGCATATACTGCAACAGGGTTACCTTGATTAAGGGTAATCCACCCTTTTGCACCAGCTACAAATCCGTTGGTATTCAACAAACGTCTAACCACTGAAGCATGACGAGCTTCTACCGAGTGAATTTGCAAAGCGTATTCCAATAATGGCTTATCTTCTGCCGCCATTAAATTACCCGCCTGACCTTTGTATGCACGAACACCTGTATCTTCTAAAGCGTGCGAAACTATGGCAAAAGTTTTATAATTTGTAAATACATCCGCAAATGCACCTTTGGCAGTAAAGTCAAAAGTAGGTTTTGCTACGGCTTTTGCTCCCAATGCTGCCAGTAAAAAAGCAACGTGCTGAGTTTCGTGCTTTCCGATTTGGGCAAATAAAGCCTTATCATTTGCTGGAATTAAACCTGTTGTTCCATTTGCTGTTTTGTAGAATTCGTTTTCAAGATATTCCAACGTCAAAGCAAAATTTAATACATCAATTGCTCCCGAAGTTGTAGCGTAAGCCTTATTAATGCTTGCCGCCAATAATGAAGGAACAGCGATTGCCGCTACTGTTTTTCCCAATGTGCCAAACATACTACGGCGTGAAGTATAGGCAAGTCTTTCGTGAATGTCGCCATCTACTTTCTCTAATTCTGATATTATATTTAAGATATTCATGTTGATTTTTTGTTAAAAGATTTATAGTGTATTTTAAAGTAAACTCCTGATTTACAGTAATTTAAATATTCACTATCAATTATAAATTATGCTGTTGGAAGATTTGCTCCAGAAATTGGAGTTTTGATAAATGGTTGAACTGCCGCCAAAATATCAGATGGCTTGGTTGCTTTGTCTAAACCGTTAGTTGTATCAACCACATCATCGCCCGCAAAATAGGCAGAATTTGGTTGTAATAGGTCACGAATTGCTGCTGCATGACGTGCCTCTACTGAAACAATTTTACCTGCTAATAATAAATAATTGGCATCCTTGATCAACTTTCCTGCACCATTATAAGCACTTACGCCTGTGTCTTCAAAAACCTTTGCGGTACCTAAAACACTGGCTCTGCTGGTGAAATCAATGGCGGTAAAATTTACTTCTAAAGCGGGAATAGCACTTGCCCCCAAAGCGGCTTTGAAAAAATCACGGTGGATAATTTCATGGTCTCTGATGTCAGTCAATAGTGATTTCTCTGCATCTGTAATTCCTGTGTAAGGTGTAGATACCACTTGAATATAAAAAGCTGCTTCCAATTGTTCCAAGGCATAAGCATAATTCAAAATACCTACATCTCCACTCCCTAAATCTACGGCGTTAGAAGGCGTTACTGGGTCTGTAGTTTTTTTACAACTTGCCATCACTAATGCACCCGCTACTGTGGTCATACCAGCCCCTCTAAGGAAATTTCTTCTGTTTACGGATTTTACTGGTTGGTCAGATTTTACTAATTCTGAGTAACCGTTCTGAATGTTGTTCATTTTTGTATTATTTAAGGTTTGTTGAAAAAAATTTAATGTTAATTTTCTAAAAGGTTTATTTATTTTGTTGTAAAGATTACTATGCAAAATTGCACAAAATAATGAATCAAGGTATTACACATTTCATTATTTTTGTTACATAAATCACACTTTTTAAAATTATGATATTAGTAATTTTCTATCTTTTTTATCATTTTATAGATATTTTCAAAATACAAGATGGTAAAAAAAATCTAAGTTAAAGCTTTTTAAAAATATTTAAATTTAAATTTTTTGTT
>JANPGQ010000381.1:0-2600 GCA_031423975.1 Cytophagales bacterium
ACGGCAAAAACTGCTACTCGTCCCGTAATGATTGTTACGCAAGATGAAGCAACGGCTTCTGAAAAAGCGAAGCCTTCGAGCAAAAAAACGTGGAATTTTGCGGCTCAAAATGTACGTGATTTTGCTTTTGCAGGGTCAAGAAAATTCCTTTGGGATGCTATGCAAGTAGATGTAGAGGGCAAAAAAGTGTGGGCAATGTCGGCATTTCCAAAAGAAGCTAATCCACTTTGGGGACAGTATTCTACGATGTTGGTAGCTCATACCTTGAAGATTTATTCTAAGCACACTATCGCTTATCCGTATCCTGTGGCTCAGTCGATTCATGGTCCTGTGGGTGGAATGGAATACCCAATGATTGCTTTCAACGGAGCCAGACCCGAGGCTGACGGAACTTATTCGGAAGGCACTAAGAACTTTTTGATTGGCGTGGTTATCCACGAAGTTGGGCATAATTTCTTCCCGATGATTGTTAATTCTGACGAAAGACAATGGTCGTGGATGGACGAAGGCTTGAATACTTTTTGTGAGGAATTGGCTGAAAGAGAGTGGGATAGAGATTTTGAAACACGTGGCGACCCACAAAATATCGTGGGCTATATGCGTACCGACAAGACTCAGCAAATGCCCATTATGTCGAGTTCGGATAATATCATGGCATTTGGACCAAACGCATACAGCAAGCCTTCTGCCGCTTTGACGGTACTTCGTGAAACCGTGATGGGACGTGAATTATTTGACCATGCTTTCAAGGAATACGCTCGTCGTTGGGCATTTAAACATCCAACGCCACAAGACTTTTTCCGCACGATGGAAGATGCTTCGGGCGTAGATTTAGACTGGTTTTGGAAAGGATGGTTTTATGGCGTTGAACCCGTGGATTTATCCATCGAAAACGTAGAATGGTTTGGCATTGATAACCTTGCACCCGATAAGAAAAACGCTACTGCCAAAGCAGATGTCGAAGCTAAACGCCAGACAATCAGTAATATCCGTAACAAAAAGGATATTCCAAAAACGGTGGTAGAAGAAAATCCAGACATGAAGGATTTTTATAATACTTACGATAAATTTGCCACCACCGAAGCCGATAAAAAGCGTTTCGACCAAACGATGGCAGGATTAGGTGAAGACGAAAAGAAATTGGTAGATTCTAACAAAAACTTCTATGTGTTGAACCTCAAAAACGTAGGCGGTTTGCCAAGTCCTGTAATTATCAAAATGAATTATGAAGATGGTACGGACGAAGTAGTAAGAATTCCCGCTGAAATCTGGCGATTGAACGATAAGGAAATCAAAAAAGTAATTCCGACGGATAAAAAAGTAGTGAAATGGACATTAGACCCCTTCTACGAAACGGCAGATATTGATACCAAAACCAATACCTTCCCTCGTGAGCCAGAAGAGCCAACCCGTTTCCAAGTATTCAAGCAAAACCGCCCAGCAGGTTCAAATCCAATGCAACAGCAATCGAAGCCTAATGCGGTGCAGGGGGCTAAGAATTAGTTTTATGTAAGTTAGAACTTTGAATGGAGGATGTAGATTTTTATCTATGTTCTCCATTTTTTAAATACATCTAAAAATGAAAAAAATATCATTGTTCTCGTTAATTCAGAAAAAAGTAAAACTACCTTTTTTTATACTTTGTTTGTTCTTATATGATTGTAAAAGTCAATTTTTAGTTCTTAAATGCCAACAACTACATATTTCTCAATATCAAAAAGAAGAAATGAAGTTGAATTCTGTTCTCCTTAAAAACGAAACAGAATACATGGTTTTGAGTGATTTCAATTTGACTCAACCATTAAGATTTAAACGAACAAATACTTCATTCCATCCAAATCCAATTATAGAATATTTCTTTTCGGACACAGATTCTTTGGTAAGAGGAATAAATGTGGAAATAGATAGTTTATTACATCCACCTAAAAATACTGCCTGTTTTGAAAAGGAAGACCGTTTAGGTACTTTCAATGAACAATATGATACGATACGAAAAGAATTAATTGAAGTTTTTGGTAATTCGCAGGAAGGCGAAAAAATGATTTTAAAAACCTATTTTGGTAAGTCATATTGGTCGAGAGAAGACTTTTGGGATACTGATAAATTTAGTATTCGATTCTATTTGAACTTTTCAGATAAATCGGAAATAAATGGTGTATATCGGGTTAGAGCTAACATTCTTTATAAAAAGTAGAACCAACAGGTAATGAATGAAGCCAGAAAATATACAAGCCCAATAATCCAAGAGATTTTAAGAAATATTCCAGAAATTTTCAAAGACGAAATCTTTGAAAAAGCCTTCCAACAAGCTGAAATAGCCAAATTTAGCGAATATGAACGCCATGATTATGAACAGAGTTTGAAGATTTACAGAGATTTGAAAAATGTGATTGATACTGCCTTTGATGAAGGAATAATCAAGGTTGCAAAATTGATGAAATTGAATAATGAACCGACAGAAAAAATAATCAAATACACTGGATTGACAGAAGAGCAAATAGATAGGTTTTAAAATGCAAAAGTCCCTCTCCATCTACAACTTCCAACCAAACGAAACCATCGCCTCAATCGGGGCAAGTTCTGGCGTTTGGGAAATTTGG
>JANPGQ010000382.1:0-5500 GCA_031423975.1 Cytophagales bacterium
AGGTAATAAATCAGTTCCCTCCTTCGTCGGGATGACAAACTCATACTAAAAATATGCTCTTAAAACTATCCAAACGCTTACTAATCGGATACGTAATCCTTTTTATCATTTCCCAAATCTTGTCTTCATGTCTCACTTTTAAAACAAGTCAGAAAGACATTGACAAAGCCTTTGTGGGATATAAAATGAAACCCGTCCAACATCAAATAAAAGTCGATGACGTAACGATGAACTATGCAGAAATAGGCTCTGATACGCTTCCAGTAGCTTTTTTTGTGCATGGCTCGCCTGGGTCGTGGAGTGGTTTTATGGATTTTATGAAAGATACCTTTCTCTTGAAAAAAGTAAAAATGGTATCGGTAGATAGAATTGGTTTTGGCGAATCTGACTATGGTTGTGCCGAAGAATCACTGGTTCGTCAGGCGGAATATTTAAGGCCTATCGTATTGAAATATAAAAAATTAGGTAAAAAAATCATCCTCATTGGTCATTCATTGGGCGGACCGATGATTGCAAGAATGGCGATGGATTATCCAGAATTGGTTGATAATCTCATCATCGTGGCGGGTTCAATTGCCCCCAACCTCGAACCCAATGAAAAGTGGTTTAGAATTCCGATGGATTTTATGCCAATCCGAGTGCTGATACCTGCTTCTTTTCGTGCCTCCAATCATGAAATACTTTATTTGAAACCTGAATTGGAAAAGATGTTACCTTTGTGGAAGAATATCCGCCAACCCGTCATTGTGATTCAAGGAGGAAAAGATTTTTTGGTAAACCCCAAGAATGCAGATTGTGCCGAGAAAATGTTGGTCAATGCCAAATCTTTGAAAATAGTCAGGATTGATACCATGAATCATTTTGTGCCGTGGTCGCACCCGCAACTGATTAAAAAAGCAATTTTGGAGAATTTATGAAGTATTTGAATCCAATTTTATGAATAAAAAAGTAAAGATTGTATTGATAATCATTGCAATAAATCTTGTAATCGCATTAATTTTTTCTCAAATTTTCAAAAAGATTATTCCATCTTATGTTTCAGATTCTATCAAAAATTTTGAGAAGGATACATTACTAATGAATAGAATAGGTGGTTATGCAAATGATTTTAAGGCAGAATTTCAAGATAAATCTTATGATGGTGATACCTCTCAATTTAAAATACAAATTTTTGGGTATAAGAAAGGTATTCTCTTCAAAGGAAGTGCAGTAAAGAATGACAATAAATGGAGTATTTTTAAAACAGATACTCTAATCTATAATTATGAATAAAATATGAAATTAAGAATAGGACAAGGTTATGACGTTCATCGTCTGGAAGAAGGTAGAGACTTTTGGTTGGGTGGCATCATTGTGCCTCATACGCACGGGGCAGTCGGACATTCAGATGCAGATATTGTTTGTCATGTGATATGTGATGCCCTTTTGGGAGCTGCCAATATGCGAAATATCGGCTATCATTTCTCTGACAAAGACCCTCAATACAAAGGCGTTGATTCAAAGGTTTTGGTTAGAAAAGTGCTTGAAATGGTACGTGGAGCAGGTTGGGAAGTAAATAATTTGGATGTAACCATCATCTTACAAGAACCAAAATTAAATCCACATATTCCAACGATGAAAGCCTGTTTGGCGGAGGTAATGAATATTCCCGAAGAAGACCTTTCTATCAAAGCAACTACCTCCGAACATATCGGTTTTGTGGGGCGTGGCGAAGGCGTGGCGGCTCAATGTGTGGCGTTGATTGTGAAGGAATAAGGTATATTATTAACCAAACAATCCATCATCAAAACTAATATTTTCAAGACCTTTGTGGAATGAAAAAAATATTACCACCTCATCAAATTATTGCTTTTGCCTTGCTGTTGATAACCTTAGCCGTCAATATTTCGATGCCTCTGTTTCGGGTTTATGCCTCCCAAGCTAATCTCAATAATGGGCAAACTTCCTTAGTATTAGCGGCTTATATTTCAGGAATGTTGCCTTGCTATATCTTTTTAGGAGGCATTTCTGATAAATTTGGGCGTAAACCCATCTTATTAGTCAGTTTATTTTTTGCCTTTCTCTCCACTCTAATCATCACCATAAATCCCACAGTCTGGGCATTGATTGCCGCCCGAATGTGTCAGGGAATTGCCTTAGCCCTTAGCATGGGAACAGGAACGGCTTATTTATCCGAAGTGTTAAAAGACAAAGTTGCCGATGCCCCCACCAAAGCTGCTAATTTAGCGTCATTATTTACCGCCATCGGGTTTAGTGGTGGTGCATTAGCTACCACATTATATCTATTTTACGAATTTACCTTAGTGCCTCCCACTTACTATTTGCTACTTTTTATCACGGCAATCGGGATTCTTTTAATCTTATTTTTGCCCAATCCTAAACCTATTGGTGGCAATATTATTCGCTTGCCTTATTTTCCCAAAGGTTCATTTCCTGTAAATATGTCGATTGCCTTGTGTTGGGCAACTACGGGCGTTGTCATTGCCATTATTCCTACTCAATTAGCCAAATTTGGCATGACTGCTTTTGCTGGTTTTTGCTTGGTTTTAATCAATTGGACGGGGGCATTTATCCAGCCTTTTATTCGACATAACAACCCAATAAAATCCGTAAAGATTGGTTATTTATTGATTCCAGCGGGTTTTCTATTCGTGATTTTAGGTTGTTATTTTGAGCAAATTTTGATTATTTTATTCGGAACATTCATTGTAGGATTGGCGGCTTATGGGTTCTCGTATGTAGGCGGATTGGCTCTAATCGCTAATTATGGGGGACACCAACGAGCCAGAGCAGTATCTGGTTATATGTTTTTTGGATATATTGGTTTCGGAATTCCTGCTATCTTTTTAGGGTATCTTTCCGACCATTTAGGTATTGTAAATGCTCTACTAATTTTTGAAGGGATTCTGCTTGTCTTGACGGTCTATTTATTACGAATTTTTAAGGGGTGAGAATTTTACATACACATACTCATCAATCACCATTCCATTTTTAATTGCCCCTTTTTTCCTAATTCCTTCTAATTCAAAACCCGCTTTTTCTAAAACATTCATGGAAGGTTTATTATGTTCAAAAACGGCTGCCCAAAGCCTTATGAGGTCGGGAAATTTTATAAAAACGTAATTAGTCATCTGTTTGACGGCTTCTGACATAATACCTCTGCCCCAATAAGATTCCCCAATCCAATAACCCATTTCAGCCGTAACTCGGTGAATATCAGAGTTTAAAACTATTCCAATTCCTCCGATAACCTCACCATCAATATCAATTGCCAAACAATTGGCAGGTTGGTTAGTTTGCTTATTGGCATTAATCCACCAAAGGGCATCATCGTGCGTATAAGGGTGCGGGAAACTATCTCGAACATTATTGAAAATCTTGATATTATTGGCATTTACGACCAATGAGGCTTCGTCTCCGTCTTTGAAAGGGCGGAGGGTGAAAGCGGGTGTTGGATTAATGTTTGTCATAAAAGTAAATATCCGAAAAAAACGTTTTATTTTTGGAATGATTGTTGAAGAAATTTTTCAAAGTCAAAATGTACCGCAGGCTTTAGCCTGTTTCGGACTCAAAACAGGCTAAAGCCTGCGGTACAAATTTCCCTTACCCATTTAAAGATGTCTAAAAACAGTAAACCCCAAAAGAAACAAATTCCTGTTTCCCAAAACCCTATTAATCAAGCGATTAATACTAAAATTACTGAGCAAAAAACTACCCCAAGTTATGGTAAATGGCTTGCAATGGGTGTTTTAATCGTCTCACTTTTTGTCGCTTTTTCGGGTGGATTTGATAATCAATTTGTTGATTGGGACGACCATGTTTATGTAGAAAATGATTATCTCGTAACCCAGCCCAAAGGTCATGTTGGTGAAGCCTTCAAAAGCCACGTTGCCCTCAATTATCACCCGCTGACTATTGTGTCGATGATGATGAATTCTTCGATGTCTGGTTCAGAGAGTCCAAAAGCATTTATTATTACCAATTTTATTTTGCATTTGCTAAATACTTTGATGGTTTTTGCCCTCATTATGCTCCTGACCAAACGGCGACTATTACCCTCATTTTTCACGGCTTTGTTGTTTGCCATTCACCCCATGCGGGTAGAGTCCGTTACGTGGGTATCTGAGAGAAAGGACGTTTTGTACGGCTTCTTTTTTATCGCCTCTTGTATTTCGTATTTGTATTATTTAGATTCCGATAGAAAGACTAAATATTTGATAATCACTTTATTACTATTTATTTTATCTTGCTTATCCAAAGCCCAAGCGGTGGTTTTACCCATCGTTTTCTTTTTGTTTGATTATTGGCGAGACCGTAAAATTGACACCAAAGCCATCTTAGAAAAAGTCCCATTCTTGGTATTTTCATTACTTTTCGGTTTGATTGCTACTAATGTACAAAGTGGTGGAGATTTTCACGGAATGATTCATATTATTGGTGAACAAAAGTCTGCTTTGAGTATGAAAGTTTTCACCATGATGGATAGAATTCAATACGCTGGATATGGCTTTTTGATGTATTTTTATCACCTCATTTTACCGCTAAATCTGTGTACATTCTACCCTTACGAGTCCACCGGTCCGAATGTGAAATTTTATTCAGCTGGTGTAATTTTTTCTCTGATTATTATTGGGTTAGCTGTTTTGTCGGCTCGCAAAACTAAGTTATTTTTCTTTGGAATTGGCTTTTTTGCCGTTACGGTTGCTTTGGTTTTGCAGTTTATTTCGGTGGGTGCCGCCATCATGGCAGACCGTTATACTTACATTCCTTATATTGGTTTGTTTTTTGTCTTGGCAATGGTCATTGATAAATTGGCGGAACGCAATCAAGCCCTCAAACAAGTGGTTTGGGTGGGGGCGTTTGCTTTTGCGGCTTTTTGCTTGTATCTAACTCGCCAACAGGTGGAAACTTGGCAAAATACGGGTACTTTATTTGGGCAAATTATCAAACTTTATCCCAACGATTACCGTGCGTATTATACCTACGGGAAGTATGTGGGCGAAAAAGAAGGCAAATTAGACGAATCCATCGCCGCCAATCTGAAAGCCATCGAATTGGGTTATAAAGACGATGCCGGTCCTTGGGAAAATTTGGGAACGGCTTATGGCATTAAAGGAGATACCAAAAAAGCAATCGAATATTTTTCAGAAGCCATCAAGCGTGGTGCCAGCACGGGTGAAACCTACATGAATCGAGGGATTGCCTATTTTAATGTTAATGAACCCGCCAAAGCCTTGCCCGATTTTGAAAAGTCTCTGACTATGAAAAATGAAAAACCCACGCAATCAAGGGGTTTCTTGGCAACGGCTTATTTAGCAACGGGCAATGCCCAAAAAGCATTAGAAAATTTCAATCAAGTGATTGACGTTGAGGGCAGTACAGACCCCGTTCATGTTTATAATCGTGGTTTAAGCAAACAATCTTTGGGCGATAAAGCAGGGGCAATTTCCGACTTCAAAAAAGCCTTAGCCCTTCAACCTAATTATGAAGCGGCGAAGAA
>JANPGQ010000383.1:0-2710 GCA_031423975.1 Cytophagales bacterium
TGGCAGAATCTGCTACAGTTTTCCCTGCAATAATCGTTGCTACGAGGTATGTGCCGTGTTTTTTCATTAATTCAATTCCCTCATCATCCAAAAATGTTCCGTGTTCAATCGTGGTTACGCCCGCTCGAACGGCACGTTTTAAACCCTCAGCACCGTGTGCGTGTGCCGCCACGTGAAAGCCATAATCTTTGGCAGTTTCTACAATGGCTCTAATTTCTTCTTCGGTAAATTGTGGTGCTTTCCCACTTTTTGCTATACTCAAAACACCGCCCGTTGCCGTGATTTTGATACAATCTGAGCCATCTTTATATCGCTGACGAACCGCCTGACGACCTTCCTCTGGGCTATTTATCACGGCATTCATATATTTTTCATCCATCGTATATTTATCCGAAAGAGCATTTGAAGGGTCGCCGTGTCCTCCCGTAGTAGCAATGGTTTGTCCTGACGTAAAAACTCTTGGACCAATCACTGTTCCTTTGTTGATGGCATTGCGTAGAGCAATATTTACCCCTGAACCACCCAAATCTCGCACACTCGTGAAACCAGCTAAAAGCGTTGTTTTGGCATATTTGGCAGCATCAAAGGCAACATCAGCGGAGTTTTGTTGATAACGCTTCATTTCTCCGCCCTTGCTGGTTTCGTTTTCCAAATGCACGTGCATATCAGTCAATCCTGGCATTACCGTTTGAGTCTTCAGGTCGATAACTTTGTCCGTTCCAGTTGGATTGGTAAAGCCTTTTTGAATAGCCGTAATCTTTTTTCCTTCCACCACAATAGTCATTTGGGTTTGGGCTTCGTTTTTGACGGCATCAATCAGCGTACCGCAATGGATTAAGGTCTTTTGGGCGAGGAGATTTGTACACAAAAGGCACATACTCGCAAGGATTAATAATGGTTTTTTCATTTGTTGATTTTTGGAAAGGTAATATTTAGATAAACATATTTTTATGTAAAAATACACTTAAAACCGATTCAATATTCAAATTAAGGATATTTGTTATCATCATTGCAGGGCGGTATATTTGTAAGAATACTTACCCAAAACACGCTAAAATTGTTATTTTGATGATAAATTCCCTGTTTATTTTTTATGTTGAAATGCTCTTTATTCTCTTCATTTCAATATTGATTATTGTCAATTTTCGCTATTTGAGGCGTTTTGATAGTTACTTTATTGGCAGTCTTATCCTTTTACCTATCCTATTTTTCTTCTATAATATCATTGTTACAACCGATAATATTCCCTTCAAAGATGATTACGTTTTGTTAGATTCTATATTTCAGATGAAAACGGCAACTTCATTTTCAGCGTGGTTACAGGCATTTTTGAAGCAAGTAAATCAACATCGGTTTGCTTTTGAAAGAACAATGATGTGGTTAATTTATCAAGTGTTTGGGAGTGAAAATATAAAAGCTCAAATACTAATTGGTAATTCATTTCTGATAGGAATTTTCTATTTTTTCATCAAAATCTTTCGTGATTTAAAACTGTCTTGGCTATATTTTATTCCCATATCTCTCCTACTTTTCAACTATTCTTACTATGAAAATGCCACTTGGGGAATCGCCGCCATTCAAAATACACCCATTATTTTCCTTGCTTTATTATGTAGCTATTTACTTTGTTTGCAAACCCAAAAGGCATTTTACTTCGCTATTTTAGCGGCTATCATTACGATGTTTACTTCGGGTAATGGTTTGGGTATTTGGATTGTGGGAATATTATTGCTAATTGCCCAATTGCGTTGGAAACATTTGGGAATATGGCTTGCAGTGGCTTTTGGCGTGGTTTTGTTCTATTTTCAATATGATTATGAATTAATTCCAAGCGATAGAACCAATCTTTGGAAACATCCATTTTTGAATATTTGGTTTGTTTTAGCTTTTTGGGGAAATGTATTCTTTGCCAATATCCCCCATCCATTCAAGATGTACCGTTATCCAGATATTGTTTTGTGTATTGTTACGGGTGTATTCTTGACGTTTACCATGCTTGGATTAGTTTGGAAATTATGGTTTTCAAGATTTCAAAAATATGACCAAAATGCTTGGTTTTTATTGGCTGGGATGTGTTTTTTAGCACTTACAGGTTTGATGTTGGTAACAAGTCGTCCTGCCGAAATAAAGATTTATAATGGAGGAGAGTTACTTTCACGCCGATACATGATTTTTGGGGCAGTGTTTTTGTGCTTAGGATATTTGAGTTATTTATTCTATTTTCAGGACCATAAAAAACTCCTAAAATTGGGTATTTTAGTCTTTATTCCATTGAGTTTAGGACTGAATATTTACAGTTATTACTCCTCAATTCCAGACGTTTATCGTCAGCAACAAGAACTGAAATTGGACGGATTATATTGGAAAAATTATAAAATGTTATTGACATTTGGGGAAAAATACGAAGAAAAAATGTTCTTCAATCATCCCACGTATATGAGAGATTTAATCAATCATTTAGATAGTTCGGGAATTTATAAACTCTCTCAAAAAGAGGTTTTACCATTGATAAATTTAATCAAAAATGGAAATAAAAATGCCAATGAAAAATTTAAAGGGACTTTAGATACCACCATGTCAAAGGCTTTGACAATTGCCCAAGAATCAAAAGATAGAGTGCTTTTTAAGGCAAAATCTGAAGGGCGGAATATCGTTTATTTTGGCTTAAAATCTGTGAAAAATGTATTTATTTTCCCCTTTGTTCCTGTTC
>JANPGQ010000384.1:0-1751 GCA_031423975.1 Cytophagales bacterium
CTTGGTTTTGGCTTGGGTGTGGCGGTTTCGGACGTAAATCAAGATGGATTTCCTGATATTTATGTGGCAAATGACTATGTAGAAGATGATTATCTGTATATCAATCAGAAAAATGGAGATGGTTCGTCGCCACGATTCAAAGATGAACTTCGTGAGCACATTGAGCATACTTCGTATTCATCAATGGGCGTTGATATTGCAGATTTGAATAATGATGGATTACCTGATATTTTTACCTTGGATATGTTGCCCGAAGATAATTCCAGACAAAAATTATTGATTTGGGCGGATAGTTGGAACACTTATCAAGCACAAATTCAGAATGGTTTTTGGCACGCTAATATGCGAAATATGCTACAAATGAATGAGGGGAATGGTGATTTCTCAGAAGTTGGAACTCTGGCAGGAATTTCAAATACTGACTGGAGTTGGGGTACTCTTTTGGCTGATTTTGATATGGATGGCTACAAGGATATTTTTGTGAGCAATGGTATTGGGAAGGATTATACTAATGCCGATTTTATCAAATACTTTAATAACGAAGAAGCCAACGGGCTAAAAAAACCGATACTGGAATATCTGAAAGAAATGCCCACAAGTCAGACCAAAAATTATATCTTTCGCAATAACAAAAACTCAACTTTTTCAAACGCTCAAAAAGATTGGGGCTTCGACCAAGCAACCGTAGCCAGTGGTTGCGTATATGCAGATTTAGATAATGACGGTGATTTAGAGATTGTTACGAATAATTTAAATGAACCAGCCCACATTTATAAAAACACCCAGCAAGAAACCAAGCCTAAGAATTTTGTAAAAATAAAACTAAAAGGCTCTGCACTAAACCCTTTTGGTATTGGAACAAAAGTGACCGTTAAAACCAGCGAAGGCATCCAAACTCAGGAAGTTACAGCAACCCATGGTTTTCAATCAAGCAGTATTGGTGATATACTTTTTGCTTTGCCCGATAATGCTAAAACTTGCACCATTAACATTCAATGGCAAGATGGGAAGAGTCAAAAACTCAACTCTCCTGTAAATCAGATAGTTATTGCAGATTATTCAAAGAGTGATTTCTTGGAAAACAAACCTGAAGTTCCAGAAGTATCTCTATTTTCAGAAGTTCAAGCAATTGATTATCAACAAATTACATCTCCGATTAATAATTTCGACCATCAAATTTTATTGCCTACCCACTATTCCTACGCTGGTCCACGCATAGCCGTTGGGGATGTGAATATGGATGGGCAAAATGATGCGTATATTTGTGGAACGAGTGCAAAATTGGGTTTGTTACTTTTAAAAAATGTAGGTAAAACTTACAGCTCCAGTAGTTTAAAAAGCACTGTATTTCGTAATAATCAAGATGCAGTAATTGCTGATTTTAACGGTGATAAATTCCCTGATTTGTATATTACTAACGGCAATTATACTAATGCACAATTTGAAGAACAAAATGATGAATTGTGGCTAAATGATGGCAAAGTAAACTTTCAAAAAGCAAATTTACCCGAAGACAAAATCAACAGTTCTTGCGTAAAAACAGGAGATTTTGATAAAGATGGCGATGTAGATTTATTTATCGGCGGGCATATCAAACCCAACAGATTTCCCGAAGCCGAAGAGAGTTTTATCTATCAAAATGATGGAAAAGCACATTTCAAGAAAATATCTCTGGGTATTTTGGGTTTAGTAACGGATGCTACCATTACGGATATTGATGAAGATGGCTTTCCAGAAATTGTGGTGGTGGG
>JANPGQ010000385.1:0-1982 GCA_031423975.1 Cytophagales bacterium
AAAATCAAAAATCTTTATTTTGTGGGGGGGAGTGTGCATCCTGGCGGGGGGATTCCGCTGGCATTGTCTTCGGCTAAGATTATGAGTGGTTTTTTGTAGCCACAAAGCCACGAAGGTACAAAGTGAAAAATAAGTAGTAAATCCACTTAGTTACTCGCAAGATACGAGCAATTAAGTGAGGTTTTTGTTCGATGTTTGCAGTCCGAACATCGAAAACCGAAAATCAAACATCGAAAACGAATGCCTATTTCCCAATCAATCTCTCCTCCAAAATATCTCTATAACTCGCTGCCAAAGGAATCATAATTTCTTCAATCGTAATTTGATGCCTTTCAATTTTTTGAATGGCTTTTAAGGCTACGATGTAAGATTTGTGAATTCTGATAAATTTGTCTTTTGGCAAAATATCCAACATTTCTTTGATAGTCATTCGGGTAGAAATTTTGCGGTTTTTTTCATAGATAAACAACAAATTTGTGTCTGATTGAATGTATAAAATCTCTTCTAAATTTATACGAATCCAATCATAACCATCTTTTACAAAAATACTGGCTTGTTCACCTTTCGCAATGCTTGTACGCTCAAACGCACGATTGCAAGCTTGTAAAAATCGAGAAAATTCAATCGGTTTTATCAAGAAATCAAGGACTTGTAGATTAAAACCTTCCACGGCATATTCGGAAAATGCAGTCGTTAAAACGATTTGGATAGACTTATTTTGAATCAATCTTGCGAAATCTGTCCCTAACATATCGGGCATTTGGATGTCCAAAAAAATCAAGTCAATTGCTTCCTTGTGTAGATACGCTAATGCTTCTGCGGTACTAAAAAACGATTTTTTCAACTCAATAAAAGGCACTTTCTGAGCGTGTCTTTCTAAGATTTCAATAGCCGCAGGTTCGTCGTCAATGATGATGGTTTTAAGCATATTTTCGTTGTTTGGTCGGGCGGCGTTCCGCATTCGATGTTTGATGTTCGTTTTCAGAAAATCTCAAATCTATTTGTAATTCTATTTTAAAAGTAGTTAAATCATTGTTTATCAATAATTTATGTGTATTTCTATATTGCAAACCTAATCGTTTTTGAACATTTTTAATCCCTGTTCCCATTCCTTTTTTAGCCGTATTATTTGGTAAAATCGTATTAGAAACTTGCAAATGAACTTGCTGATTTTCGATGTTCAAATCAATGTCAATAAAACATTCTTTGTCCATACTGATACCGTATTGAAAGGCGTTTTCGAGAAAAGGAATAATCAAAAACGGAGCAATTTGAGCGGGTTGTTCATCATAGAAAATATTAGTTCGGATTTTGATATTCTTTCGTTCGGGTAAACGGGCTTTTTGGAGCGTTAAATACTGTTCCAAAAACTTAATTTCTCGCTCAACCGTTGTGAATTCGTGTTGTGATTCTTCTACCGAAAAACGTAAAATTCCTGATAATTTTTCAATCAAAGTAGCGGTGTGTTCATTGTCTTCTCGGTAGGCTTCGTTATAAATCGTATTG
This sequence comes from Cytophagales bacterium, assembly GCA_031423975.1. Taxonomy (GTDB): domain Bacteria; phylum Bacteroidota; class Bacteroidia; order Cytophagales; family Spirosomataceae; genus Arcicella. The sequence goes on from JANPGQ010000385.1 coordinate 1,507, forward strand.
AGAGCATTAAATAAAAAATGAGGATTTATTTGAGCTTTCAAAACACTCAATTCTGCATCAGTTTTTTCTTTGAGCAATAAAATTTGTAAACGTTTTGTCCGAAAATAATCAGCAATATATCCGTATAAAACGATGAATGAAATCAGGAGAAAAGTAATGAAAATATTTTCATCGGCATAGTCTGAAAAATACTCTGTTTTTATTTGTAATAAACTGAAAATCAATATACTAAATCCAGAAATTAATATCCAATAAATAGATTTAAAACCAGTATTTTCATGATAAAATAACCTCAAAAACATAAATCTATAATTCAGAAAAGCCACAAAAATAATCCCTCCCAAAATGATTAGCCAACCAATCAAATATTTGATATAACCAGTTGAATTTGAAAATCCTTCGGGTGATTGTAGCACTAAATTTCTCAATAAAATATACCCAAAATAGCCCAACGTTCCCCCGACTGAGAGAAAAGT
>JANPGQ010000386.1:0-4185 GCA_031423975.1 Cytophagales bacterium
ATTATTGGCTTTTTCGGGAGCTATTCTTTCGTTGTAAGTGGTTTTAGAATCCATGCCTATATCGTATTTTACGCCTAATTTTGCCGCTATGTCTCCCAATTCGGTAGCATCAATTAGTATTTTGGAATTAATAGAAATATCATCTAAAAAATCAACCGACCAGCCTTCTGTTTTTTTCTTGATATTAAGGAATTTTACGGAAGAAATCACACTCAAATTACGCTCCTTTGCACACATTTCCCGCAAGATTTTTTGGGCAACCGAAGGCTCAAACATCACCGAACTAACCCAACCCGAAGCCAAAGCCTGTTGACTGCCATAATATTTTTCAAGATTCATCCTGAATTCATGCCAAAGACCCGAATATAAATTCTGATTGCCATCAATAGCACTTACTCCCGCCGAAGTCATCATACCACCCAGCCACGGGGTTTCCTCCACAATGATGGTTTTCGCACCCATGCGTGCAGACTGGATTCCCGCCATCACGCCGCTTGTACCTCCTCCTATAATTAGTACGTCTGTTGTGAACCTACTTTTGTCAGAAAAACTATTTTCTGAAAACAAAACCAGAAAAAATAAACTTAAAACATATTTCATGGCATAAAAATTGTTTAATCGTTGAGGTATTATTACGTTTTTTTAGCAACTTTGTAAAACACATAATTTTGATGTAATAAGATTTTTTGTTTTATATTGCATAAAATAATGTTTCGGTATTAATCCTTACTTTTTTTTACCACAAAGTATCCCTTAATTTATGACCATGTTGAAACGTCTTTATTTCCTACTTGTAACCGCTAATTTACTATTCATTACCAACATTTCCGCTCAAGATTTTAAGGGCAAAGCTACTTCCTATTTGACAGAGGCTTATGGCGACACCACCACATCGGGTGAAATTTTGTGTAAGAAGACTTTAACCGCCTCGCATGAGTATTTTCCTTTGGGAACGGTGATAAATATTGTCAATCTTAAAACAAAAAAAACGGTTCAAGTTACTATCAACGATAACGAAATTTCGGATGATGAATTGACACTCGAATTTACGGAGGAAGTAGCTCAAATCTTAGCGATGAAGGACCAAGAGATGATTGATGTGAAAATATCAGTAATGTCTTGGGGAAAAACCTGTACAAATATTGCCGAAAACACCAAGAAAGAATCTGACTTCAAGGTAGATTTTAGAAAATATGATTATGTAAAACCCGTGAGTTTAAAAAAGAATTGAGTAAACGGTTAAGGCACTTATTTGCAAACGTTTAAAGGTAATTTTTCGGTATTTATCAGTTATTTTTATTAGAAATAAGCAACATAAAAGTCCATTGAACGTTATTTCGATGGACTTTTTTCATCTAAAATTTAAAAAGTATTCTGTAATATATTACCTTTGGAATACCTTTCCTTTACTAAAATATAAATAATATGAAGTTTTTAAAAACGATTTCCGCCCTTGCTTTATTTGCATTATTAAGTATTAATGAATTATTTGCCCAAGAAGAATATACCCAAGAGGCAAGCGTGTATGCCATCGGGCGATACGGCAAGAAGATGTCAAACGGCGATTATCTGAGTAGCCGCCACAAAACTTGTTCGCACGAGTTTTTGCCGATGGGTTCGTTAATCCAAGTTACCAATCCCGTAAATCAGCATTCAGAAGTGGTGGAAGTGAATGGCAAAAGCCAAAGCACCGCCATAGAATTGACTCACAGCGTTGCTCATGATTTAGGGCTTACGGGTGGAAATAGACCAACCGTGAAAGTTTTTGTGATGAGAAGAGGGGATGATAATTCAATCATTAATCAGTCGGTTGCTAATGAGAAGTCCAGTAAAAATATGACTTATGGAAGCCAGACAGCGTATTCTCAATTACCTGTATTCTCAAATCCTGAAAAAGTGGAAAAAACGGAAACCGTAGAGAAAAGAAAGAGCTATGAATTTCCAACGAATTTCCCTCAATATCAGCCAGTTACGGATATTTCTCAATTAAAAAATGTGAAAGTAGAGAAGGTAGATTCAGTAGGAAAGAAGAAAGACGCACTCATCAAATTGGATACCGAAGAAAAGCCTTCCAGGCCAATTCCAACTTTGAAAATGAAGATTGATGATAATTAAGCTTTTGGCTAACAGCGTTCAGTTATCAGAAATTGACAGCAATTGACTTTCAACATGGTGAACATAAAAAAAGCCTTCAAATCTTTAAATTTGAAGGCTTTTTTATGTTCACCAACTAATTGCTGACTGCCGAAAGCCGACCGTCGCTTGCTTACAAATCTACCGCACAGCCATAAGCTGCTTCGGTTGCTCCTTTGATGGCTTCCGAAATGGTTGGATGTGGGTGAATTGAGGTCATAATTTCGTGAGCAGTGGTTTCTAATCTACGAGCAACCACTACCTCCGCAATTAATTCTGTAACGTTATAGCCAATCATGTGAGCCCCAAGGAGTTCACCGTATTTAGCATCAAAAATCACTTTCACAAAACCGTCTCTTGCTCCTGCGGCAGTTGCTTTTCCAGAAGCTACAAATGGAAATTTACCTACTTTAATTTCATATCCTGCTTCAATGGCTTTCTTTTCAGTCAAGCCTACTGAGGCGATTTCTGGCGTACAATAAGTACAACCTGGAATATTTGAATAGTCCAGAGCCTCCACATGATGTCCAGCGATTTTTTCTACGCAAATAATGCCTTCGGCAGATGCAACGTGTGCAAGGGCAGGTCCAGGGGTAACATCTCCGATGGCAAAATAATTAGGAATATTAGTTTGATACCATTTATCAACCAAGATTTTGCCTTTATCCGTAATGATGCCTACTTCTTCCAAGCCAATGTTTTCAAGGTTTGAAATAACACCAGCCGCAGAAAGTACAATATCGCAATCAATTGAAATATTGCCCGTTGGTGTTTTTACTGATACTTTACAGCCTTCGCCTTTGGTATCAACCGTTTCTACGGATGAATTGGTATAAATATCAATGCCTAATTTTTTGTATTGTTTTGCCAATTCCTTTGAAACATCTTCATCCTCCACAGGTACAACATTTGGCAAAAATTCAACAATGGTTACTTTCGTTCCCATAGCGGCATATACGTAAGCAAACTCTACTCCTATTGCTCCTGAACCAATAACAACCATTGATTTTGGTTGATTTTCCAGAGACATAGCCTTGCGATATTCGATAACTTTTACGCCATCAATTGGGATATTTGGTAAGGCTCTTGCTCTTGCACCCGTGGCAATCATGATGTTTTTGGCATCATAAACGGTTACTTTTCCATCGGCGGCGGTTACTTCAACCTTTTTGTTTTTCAAAGCACGACCGTTGCCCATTATTACGTCAATCTTGTTCTTCTTCATCAAGAATTGAACACCTTTTGACATTGAATCGGCAACGCCACGAGAGCGTTTGATGACTGCCCCAAAGTCGGCGTGCGACTCAGAAACGGTGATTCCATAATCAGCAGCGTGTTTGATGTATTCAAAAACCTGAGCAGATTTCAATAATGCTTTTGTGGGAATACAGCCCCAATTAAGGCAAATACCACCTAAAGATTCACGTTCTACTACTGCACATTTCAAGCCCAACTGCGAAGCACGGATTGCCGCCACATAGCCACCAGGACCAGAGCCAATCACGATTAAATCATAAACTTGCGACATTTTGTTATATTTTTAAGGGAATAATACAATTTTGTGGTACAAAGATAAGTGATAGAGTGGATAGAGAATAGGGTTTAGAGAATAGATATTTTTTGGGTTTAAATTGAATAAAAAATTATAGTACTTTTTGATATTTCTGCTACTTATTGATTATTACTATTTTATTGATAAATTTGTGATAATTAATAGGTTTCTATCATTTTACTCCACTAATAATCTTTTATGAAAAAAGTAATTTTTACGTTAATCACTATTGCTACCTTTTTTCTCACACCACTCACCTCAGAAGCCTCCCATTTTAGATATGGTCATGTTACTTGGACAAGAGTGCCTGGAACACGTGATGTAACCTTTACCATCACCACGGCTTGGCGAGATGATGCCACCGAATCCTTTACTTTTAATTTTGGGGATGGTACTAATGTTACTGGAGCATTAGGGACAGAAATCCAATACGTGCCTGGAAGTCATCGGGTTTTTCAGTTACAATTGACTCATACTTATGCTACCGATGGACCTTTCAC
>JANPGQ010000387.1:0-4918 GCA_031423975.1 Cytophagales bacterium
TTCTATTATGTTTTGTACAATAAGTTGGAAAACTTAGATTAAAATCAGACATTTGTGTCTGACATGATTGTCTGACACAAAACCAAAACCATGAATCCTGCTGTTATTGATACCGAAACCCAAATCAAGCAAGCCGCTAAAAAGATATTTTTAAAGAAAGGATTAGCTGGCACCCGTTTACAAGAAATTGCCGACGAAGCAGGCATAAGTAGAACTGCGTTGCATTATTATTTTCGGAATAAAGAAAAATTATTTGAGACCGTCTGGAAAGATATTTTTGCCCAAACGAATGACATAACCAACATTTTCGGTAAAAACAATCTTACCATGATTCAGAAAATGCAGATGTTTGCTACTCGTCATTTTGATAAATCTTGTTCAGAACCTCAGATGGACATTTTTCTGATGAACGAATTCAATAATAATCCCGATGCCATGATGGCAATATTATTGAGTGGAAAGATTGAAAATCCAGCTCATTTATTGTTGAACGACATTGAGAAAGCAGTAAAAAACGAAGAAATAGAAGGCGACCCCAAACAGATTTTGATTACTTTATTGTCCCTCTGCATTTTTGCCACGGCAGGAAAATCAATGCTAAAAAGTATGCTTGGACTCACGGAAGAAGATTACGAAAAACTAATGCAGGAACGGCTTACTTATCTTCATAAATTCATAGAAACGGCTTTCACGCCCTGTGAGGTTTGTAATTGAGAGAATATAGAGGGGTCAGCGACACATTTTGGGTGAATGCACCACGAAATGTTTATAACTGACTGTAATACAGCAAATTACAACAAATCATCTTATCGTTTATCTTCGAATAGGATTCAAGTTAAAATCATCTCTTCAAATACTTATACAAAGTAGGCTTCGTTATTTTCAAGGTTTCACAAATTTCTTTGATAGTATGATTTCTGGAATCGTACATGGTTTGTGCCGTTTTTTGTTTAGCTGCATCCAATTTTGGCTTTCGCCCTCCTTTAATTCCTCTCGCTCTGGCAGCTTTTAAGCCCGCATTGGTTCTTTCTACGATTAAATTTCTCTCAAATTCTGATAATGCTCCGAAAATATGGAAAATTAGTTTTCCCGTTGGATTCCCCGTATCAATGCTTTCTTGCAATGATTTCAACATTACTTTCTCTTTTTCAAGGTAATTCATCCAATCAATCAAATCTCTTAGGCTTCTACCCAAGCGATCAAGCCGCCAAACAACAAGCGTGTCTCCTTCTCTGAGTTGCTCTTTTAATTTATTGAGTTCAGGGCAATCAGATTTTACCCCGCTGATTTTGTCAATAAATATTTTCTGACAACCCGCTGTTTTTAGTGCATCGGTTTGAAGGTCAGTATTTTGGTCAATAGTTGAAACTCTTGCATATCCTATTAGCATAAAATTGAGGTCAAAAGATTTTTGATGATTAAAAGTGTAAAAATACTCATTTAGGATTGAACTTATTTAACTTTGATTTATTAACACAATTATTTTACTCAAAATACCTCATTTTCAATTACTTTTTCGGCAAATAAAAAGAGTAAAGAATATGTGGGTTTATTTTATCCATCCCATGCCAACTTTACGTGCCGTTTTAGACGATGCCACTCGCAAAGAATTTGAAACTCCACCCATATTTGATACTTCTCAAAGAAAAATATTTTTCAATATACCTTCTTGGGCTAATAAAACCATCAAACATTTGGCTTTATCAAATAACAAAGTGATGTTTGCCTTGCAGGTTGGCTATTTTAGAGCCGCAGGACGGTTTTTTGAACCTAATACGTTTCATAATAAAGATATAGAATCCGTTTGCCGTCGATTAAAAATCAAACGAGATGAGGTTTCCACTAATGCTTACCATCGAAACTCTCGTCTTCGACATCAGGAGCTAATTTTGAAGGGCTTTGGAATTTTTCCATTTTCGGGTAAGGTACGGGAATTGTGTTTTCAAGAAGCAACGCATTTAGTAAAACGTCAGATAAAATTGCATTTAGTGTTTGGTAGCTTGGCTCATTTTATCCGAGAGCATTATTTTGAGGTACCCAATTATGGCGTGTTTGCTTCGATGATTAATCAGGCAAGAGATAACTACGAAAATCAAATTCAAGCCCATTTTGAGCAACATTTAACTCCCGAATTGCTCTCACTTCTAACGGATTTATTTGAGCAATATCTCCCTGATAATCAAAAGACTGCCGCTCAAAATTCACCTTTCAAACTTACTAAATTGAGGGTAAAATCTGAACTAATGGGCGTAAAAGTGATACGAGAAAATGTAGCTGATTTACGTTCTCTCAAAGGTCTTTATGAACGGTTTTTGCCGATTTTAAAGGCTCTTGAATTGAGTGATAATTTCATAGAAGAATTAGCTATACAAGTTTTACGTTCAAGAAGTCCACAAGTTAAACGTTGGAAAAATCGGAATCTATACCTCATCTGTTTTATCCAATATCAGTATTTTTATTTGAGTGATGTTTTAACACAAACCTTCACCAAAGCGGTTGAACAAAATATTAATTTATGCGAGAAAACTTACAAAATACAACGTCAACAGGAACAGGAAGCCAATATTGAACAACTTGTCCCTATTCTTGAAAGCTATCTTTTACAAGGAGAACTGATAGAAAATATGCAGAAAATTGTGGTAGGATTGAATCATACAGAACCTGAAAAGCTAAAAACAATTGCCAATGGATTACGAGAAAATACCACCGAAGATTTTATTAGACTACTTCCTGCGGTCAAGAAATTATACTTACAAACGACTCGTCAAACCCAGGATGAAGGATATTTTATCCAGATAGCGGCGGGGTCTCAAAAAATGCAGATGAAAGTGGGGGATATGCTGAGATATTTATCTTTTTCGGGTCAAAAATCATTGCAAGAAGCCATTGACTTTTATCAGAAAAAAGAAGGAAATCTAATAGGAAACATACCTATTGCCTTCTTAAAACCCAACGAGCGGAAAGCAGTAGTGGATAAAGACGGAAAAGTGCAGATTAGTTTGTATAAATCCTTGTTGGCTCGTCATTTGAGTAAAGGATTGAAAACGGGTGCTGTCTATGTGACGACATCCCATGAATACAAATCATTAGACACTTATTTGATTGATGAAAAGACATGGCAAGAACAGAAACTAACCTTGATGGAGCGGGCGAATTTGAGGCATTTAGAGAGCTGGCAAACCATTCAAGACCAATTGCAAGATAGCCTTACTTATTGCTTTAATCATACCTTTGACAGAATCAATAATGGTGAGAATCTTTGGTTAGAAAAACGTAAAAATGGAAAACTAAAATTTAAAACTCCGACCAAAGAAGAGCCACAAATTGACCCTCCTAATCTTTATCCCAATGATAGATTTATTTCTTTATTTGAGGCATTGCAGACGGTAAATAAAGTGAGTGAATTTACTTCATCATTGGAATCATTTAGGCTTCAAAATGTCAGAAAGCAACCCGAAGAAAGGTTGATTTTTGCGGCATTGATGGCTTATGGTTGTAATTTAGGCATCGGTAGAATGGAAAAGAGTACCAGGAATATATCACCGAATAGTATTGAAGCAACTGCCAATAACTATCTAACATCCAGTAACTTACAGAAAACTAATGATAGAGTTATAGCCATTACAAACCGCATGATGATTCATAAACTCTTTAAAAAAGACCCAAATATAACCCATACATCAAGTGATGGTCAGAAATTTGATGTGTTGCTGGATTCCATCCATGCTAACTATTCATTCAAGTATTTTGGCAAAGAAAAAGGTATTTCTATTTACTCTTTCATTAGTGATGCCCACCAAATTTTCCACGGTTTAGCTTTCAGTGCCTCTGACCGTGAGGCTTGGTATGTTCTCAATGGATTGATGCACAATGATGTGGTAGATTCTGACATTCATTCAACCGATTCTCACGGCTCAACAGACCCAGTTTTTGCATTGACCTATTTACTTGGCATTGATTTTCAGCCGAGAATAAAAGAGTTTTATTTGCAAAAATTACACGGCATTGCAGGTATGAAAATTGAGCAACAACAAGATTATATTATCAATGCAGGTGCTAATATTAATACCAAAATTATTGAAGAACAATGGGACAATATTTTACGTTTGGTTGTCAGTATCAAGCTAAAACATACTGTCCCATCTCAGATACTCAAAAGGCTAAATTCTTATGCTCTACAAAATCCGCTTTATTTAGCACTCAAAGAATTGGGGAAGGTAGTTCGCACGATTTTTCTCCTTCGATACATGGATGATGAAGTAATGAGACAAAGAGTGCATCAACAATTAGTCAAAATTGAGAGTTTTCACGGATTAAGCGATGCTATTTCTTTCGGCAATAATGGGCAAATTATCTATGCCAATAAAGAGGAATTATTAGTTATGGAGGGCTGTAAGAGGCTTTTAGAGAATGTAGTCATTTGTTGGAACTACTTATTCCTGACCCGTTCCATTGTAAAGGCAAGTCCAAATGAACGAAAGGAAATACTTAAAACGATACCAGATATTTCAACAGTTGCTTGGGAACACTTTAATTTTCAAGGAGAATTTGACTTTGATGAGTCCCAAGATAGAGATGAGTTAGAACAAGATTTACAAGCGATGTTTGATTTTCAGATTGATGAAGATGATATGGTATAACTTACTGTATTACAAATAGTTACAGGTATATCGTGGTGCGTTCACCCAAAATGTGTCGCTGACCCCTATATAAACGCAAAAAGCTACTCATTGATTGAGTAGCTTTTTTTGTAACTGATAAAATTTATACTTAATAACTGAAATCACCCCGCCCAATTCTCTCTATCCAAACTTCGATACTGAATTGCCTCTGCCAAATGTTCCGTTCTAATATCTTCTGTACCTGCCAAGTCTGCAATGGTTCGGGCTACCCGCAAGATACGGTCGTAGGCACGGGC
>JANPGQ010000388.1:0-5164 GCA_031423975.1 Cytophagales bacterium
GTTAAAAATTGTACTTGTTTTCGCCCATCAAATTGGATTTATTGATACCTTGATTGATTTTGCGTATAAGATGTTGGGCGTATTGATTGAGTTTATTCAGAAGTTTATTGAGCGATTTTTTTAAACTTGGATTAAGCCTGTAAAGTAAACACCAATCATTAGAAAGAAAAAAGTTAAAATGTATGATACGGTCAATAACAAAAATTTTAGAGTTGTTTTTCCCCATCCTTGTGAATAAACTCTTTTGAGTGAAATAAAAAAATAAAATAAGCCCAAACCCAAGGGGAAAAGTGCATAAAACTCATTTTCTATTGTTGTATTAAAACAATATTCAAAAATGCTTTCAAAAATTTCTGAAATAGTCCACATCAAGAAAATTGCTGAATGTGTATTTAAGGTAAAGACCAAATGCTGAAAATAGAATCTCCATTTGGTATGTCGTTCAAAAAAGTAGAGAATTAGTGCTGCAAGTGGAAGCATCAAAAAAATCAAATTTGGTAAAGTTGAGGACATGATTGCTCTACTTTTATTTTCTTGAAGAATACCATACTTATCTTGTAAAAATTTATTGTATTGCTCTTTTAGCCCAAATTTGATATGCCTTTTGTTTGAATAAAATGTTGAAATTCCTCTTTTTATTAATACGGAATCAAATTGTGAATCGCTTAAATTGTAGTAAAATTCTACGGAATCTCGTGAAATTTTAAGTTTACTAAACATTCCTAAACTCAGCATATTAGTATCTTCTTTAACTTCCTTAGATTTAATCTCATACTGTTGTTGGTACAATTTTTTTCCAAATTCTTTTCCAGCGTTGTGTGAATCTTCAAGGCTGGTTTTTATAATTTGTTTCTCAATACTGATACTATCATTTATTTTCCTTCCAGTAATAAACGAACCAACCTCTCGCCCTAATTTTCTACTTTGAGATATTTTAGGAGAATTTTTAACTTCCTCTCTAACATGGGGTTTACTTTTTTCTGAGCTTGAACTCAAACTTGCCGTAAAGAAAAATATCGCACTCACCCAAAAATACATCCGCACGGGATGCATATATTTAGCCCGTTTTCCAGAATTAAAATCAAGTGTTAGTTTGCCAGGATGCGTAAAAATAATCTTGGCAGTTTCAATAAACTTGGTTTCAAAGAACGTAATACTGCCAATCACCTCCATAATGAGGTCTCGCATTGGAACGTTTAGATTATGATTTTCCTGCCCACATTCATGGCAATAATTTTCTTCTCTCTCAAGAACTGTTTCACAATTTGGACAAGTATTGGTTTTACGGCGTATTTTTCTTCTGGGCATTTTGTGGTGGTGAGGGTATAAATAATGAACCTGATTATCTTTTCAACAAAAATAGAAAAGATAATCAGGTTCAACAATCAAATTCGGGAATCTATACTTTTATTCCTCTCCAACGTACCGTTTTTCCTTGATAAACTTAGCCACTAACATAAAGATAATGGCTTCAATAAACATCAATTTTACAAAAAACCAGTAATAACTTGCTCCTGTATATTGGGCAAAATAACCATGATTCGCAATACTTTGATTCATTAAGGCTACCAAATAGTTACCTAACGAAACCGTCAATAAACCAATGGCTGCCATGGTACTTTTCATGTACTTTGGTGAGTTGGTATAAGAATATTCTAAACACGTTACCCAAACCAAAATTTCACCCCAAGCCAATATTAAATAGGCAAATATTTGCTTCCAAAGTGAAGGATGCCCTCCCGCATCAATGGCTTCTTGTACTTGGGCAATGATTACGAATGATGCACCTGTCAAAAATAAGCCTACCCCAATTTTTCTGAGGGGCGTGGGCGTGATGCCAATTTTTTCAAAGAAAGGATAAATGATGTATGTAAAAACAGGAAGGAAACTTACCAAGAAAACTGGATTGGCTAATTGAACTTGTGCAGGCAAAACCGTGAATCCACTCCATAATTGAAGGTCTAAATGACTTGCTTGCAAAACCCATTCTGAAAGATTTTGGTCCCATAATGCCCAAAACAACGGAATAAACATAAAAACAACTAACACACGACCCGCCGCTGCAAGCCCTTCTTTCATTTTAGTTAAATCAAAATTAATTCCAGAAGGGGGAACAATAATATATTTTTTTCTTCCCAACCAAAAAATCAAAGTTGCTAAAGCCATCAATATACCTGGAACACCAAAGGCAACCGAAGCGCCGTATTTGTCATATAAAATCGGAATAAAAAAGTTGGAAAGTACCGAACCTGAATTAATGGCAAAATAAAACCAACCATAAACTTTTGATATCAAATGCTCATTGGTTTTGTCAAATTGGTCGCCCATATTAGCCGATACACAAGATTTTATTCCTCCTGCACCAATAGCAATTAAGGTGAGACCGTATCCAAACCAAGTCAAATCTTTATCAAACATGGCCAAAAATAAATGACCTACACAATAGATGATTGATACATATAAAATGACTTTATATTTTCCGAAAAACCAATCTGCCATAATTGCTCCAATCATGGGCGTAAAATACGCTAATGATACAAAAAGGTGGACTTGTTCATTTGATTTTGCTTCGGCAACTGCTTCTAAAGCGGCATTGCCAGTGGGGTTAAAAAATTGGGCTACCAAAAAAATGGAAAGGATAGAACGCATTCCATAAAAGCTAAAACGCTCGGCGGCTTCGTTTCCGATAATATACGGCACAGCGGCTGGGTACTTATCAGATTTAATAATTTCGGATTCAGTGGATGTCATAATGTAACACGGACTGCCAGTCCGTAGGATTAGTTTTAATTGTTTGTTGCTACTGTAACACGGACTGTCAGTCCGTAGGGATGAAGTTTTTGTTAAATATTGTATTCTAAAATCGTGCTAAAATACAAGGTTAAGAAGTGCGAAACAATCGGTTAAATGCTAAGTCTTTTATAATTCAGAACGAATAATTAAACTATTCTAAGAAATTTGCAGAAATACTGCCTAAATGATTGACTAATTCAAGGATTAGCTTTTTTTGATTTTTCAATTTGAATTTAAAAAACGAATAAAAAAATGGATGTTTCGTCAAAAAAATGCCTCCGTGAAACTTTTTTTGTGGAACACCCTTTGCTAATCTGACTGAATTAGCGGATATTTGAGGGTAGGAATCAGAAAAAACAAAAAATGGGTAAAATAATTGCCATAGCCAACCAAAAGGGCGGTGTCGGAAAAACCACAACTACCATAAATTTAGCGGCAAGTTTGGCTGCACTCGAATTCAGAACGCTCATCGTGGACGCTGACCCACAGGCAAACTCTACCTCGGGTTTGGGTTTCAATCCGAAAGGAATCGAAAACTCAATCTACGAATGTATGGTTGATGGTGTGCTGGCTCAGGACATCATAATCGCTACTGATTTACCATATTTGCACATTATTCCTTCCCATATTGACTTGGTAGGTGCTGAAATTGAGATGATTAACCTCAAAGACCGTGAGCAAAAAATGAAAGAATCATTATCGCCAGTCATCGGAAATTACGATTTTATCATCATTGACTGTTCACCTTCCTTGGGTCTAATTACCATTAATGCACTCACGGCGGCAGACTCCGTTATTGTTCCTGTTCAGTGTGAATATTTCGCTTTGGAAGGTTTGGGCAAATTGTTGAATACCATCAAAATTATTCAATCAAGACTCAATACAAATCTCGCAATCGAAGGGATCTTGCTGACAATGTACGACTTACGAGTAAGATTGTCCAATCAAGTAGTGGCAGAAGTTACCGCCCATTTTCACAATATGGTTTTCAACACTATCATTCCCAGAAATATTCGTCTTTCTGAATCTCCAAGTTTTGGCATACCAGCCATTGCCCATGACTCTGAAAGTAAAGGTGCAATCAGTTATCTAAATCTTGCCCGTGAAGTGTTGAAGAAAAACGGATTTGTAACACAAGAGTAAATTTCGTTTTTCGATGTTCGTTTTTCGATGTTTGGATTTGAAGCGTATAATCATCAAATTTTAAATACAAAAATAGGAATCATCGAAAATCGAACATCGAATCACAAACATCGAGCATCGAAAATAAAATGAGTAAAGTAGAAATTCCCGTAATGAAAAAACGTGTCGGATTGGGTAGAGGCTTAGGGGCTTTACTCCAAGATTCCGACGATGTAAATAGTAACTATAATACGCCCAACCGCCCCGTTGAGCAATCAGCACCACGCCCAACCAGATTAGAACAAATCAGTTCTATGAATGAAATCTCGGTGGATTTGATTGAAACTAATCCCTATCAACCCCGTACTCACTTTGACGAAGAGGCACTTAATGAATTAGCGGATTCGATAAAAGTACAGGGAATTATTCAACCCATTACCGTTAGAAGAATTGGGGACAATAAATTTCAGTTAATTTCAGGGGAAAGACGTTTACAAGCCTCTAAACGGGCTGGTTTGACGAGTATTCCTGCCTATGTGCGTACTGCAGATGACCAGCAAATGTTGGAAATGGCACTGATTGAAAACATTCAACGTGAAAATCTTAATGCCATTGAGATTGCCCTTAGTTATCAAAGATTGATTACTGAATGTTCTTTAAAACAAGAAGAATTGGGCGACCGTGTAGGCAAAAACCGCACTACTGTTAATAATTATATCCGTTTATTGAAACTTCCCGATGTGATTCAAGTGGCTTTGCGAGATACAAAAATCTCAATGGGACACGCCCGTGCCATCATCAATATTACCGATAGAGAACAACAATTAAATATCTTCCAAAAAATTATTGCGGATGATTTATCGGTACGAAAGGTTGAAGAAGCCGTTAGAGATTTAGCCGATGCCAAATTGATGAATACCGCTAAAAAAGCCATTGGCGGAGGAATCAAGCAAGAAATCAGAAGTTTGCAATTTAGATTACAAGCCTATTTTGGAGCAAAAGTTGTAGTAAAAGCGGATGAAAAAGGTAAAGGAGAAATCAAAATCCCTTTTACTTCACAAGAAGATTTGGATAAGATATTATTAGCAATTAAGGCTTAAATTTTCTTAAATCATCCAATGTATATAAATATAAACAGTAATTTTGCGTTTGATTTTTAAACATTTTAGATGAAAAAAATACTGTTTATATTATTTTTCGCTCTCGCTCCGTGGTTGGTGTCCTCACCAAACACTTATGCGTCAGCACA
>JANPGQ010000389.1:0-2957 GCA_031423975.1 Cytophagales bacterium
TGCCGTAATTGCCGAAGAATCCGCCCCACCCGAAAGCGAAATCACCCAGCCATTTGAGCGAGATTTACGGAGATAATCAAACAATGCCAAGGCGATTGCACGAGCAAATTCTTCTTCTTTTTGGAAACCATTAGCTTCCCAATGTTCAAGGATATAAGCGTTTTTATATGGTTGAATTTCTGGATAATCAAATAAAACTTGTACCGATGACGAAGATTTGAAAGTCAAACGGTTTTGGGTTTGTTCCAATCGGATTTTGTCTAAATCAATGATGGCATTAGTCAAATAATGGTCTCGGTAAGAAAAACGAGTTCCTGATACTAACATTTCACCCGTTTGTGCTACCATCGCATCACCGTCAAAAATAGCCCTACCTGACTCATTGCCCAATAAATTGGCATAAATGTACGCCACCCCAAAAGCACGAGAACCGTCCTGCACAAGGCGTTCACGAGTTTGGGTTTTGAAGAACGAAAAGTGCGAAGCCGTTGGATTCATAATGACATCGCAACCCTGAGCGTATAAATCTCTGCCTGGACGATTGGCAATCCACGCATCTTCGCAGATTTCAAAGCCAATTTTCACGCCCCCGACATCAAAAATTAAATCTCCAACAGGATAGGTAAATTCACCGATTTTTAATTCCGTTTTTTCGCCCGAAGTCCACGGTTGAAACCAACGAGTTTCGTAGTGAATGCCGTTATTGGCTAAGGTTTTCTTACATACAAAACCTCTGATTTGCTTATTGACAATCAGACAAGCAGCATTAAAAACGTGGTTAGAAATGCGGATGGGCAAACCTACGCACACGGCAATGCTGGACGTATGCGAAACGATATCGTCTAACATTTGCAGGGCGATGTCGCAAGTAGAAGGAGCGTAATACATATCCTCGCATCCGTAGCCCGTGATACACAATTCGGGCAGACACAAAAGGCTAACATCTTGATTTTTAGCTTCTTCGATACAGTCAATAATATTTTTCTTATTACTTTCCCAAGCCAATGGCGTCTGATTAACCACGCCCGCTGATACTTTTATTAGATTCATAAATTATTTAAATTTCTTTTCGTTTCTATGATGAAACAGTGTTATTATTATACTTTAAACAAAATATTTTGATGTAAAGTTATTTCCACAAAAGTATTCAATATTAAGTAATTTTAGCGATAATTTAATACAAGTCTCTGCAACCATCTTTTATAGGTTTACGTCTTTGCGGTATAAAAAAACAAACGATAAACTTTAACACTCATGAAAAAAATAACATTATCTCGTCAAATCAAAACCTGTTATTTCTTGGTAGGAATCTTCATTTTATTTTTTCTAAGTTCTTGTAAGGCTTTTAATAATGACTGTGATGACCCCACTCAATTAAATGTTATTTATCTTTATCTGAAAGATGGCAATTCTCCTCTTTATTCAAGCGACTCATTAAAAACTAATAAGTACAATTTTAACGTAAATAACCTATTTATTTTAGATGAAAAGGGTGATAAAATACGAGTTCAAATAGGTCAGTCTATTATTGACAAAGAATATACATTTTCAATTTCACTTATAGAAAACTATAAAGATGATTGGCAGAAACTTTATAGTTCAGGTTTAACGAAAACATTTTATATAAATAACGTTGTCAAAAATACAGGTACAATAGATGTTGATACCCTCAATGTATTTATTCAAGCAAAGAGAACAGATTGCAGTGATTTGCTTGAAAAGGGAGAATTTCGATTTAATGGAAAAACTATTGATGCGGCTAATTATCAAGCAGTTTTAAAATTGATAAAATAAAAGTACATCCACAAAATCTTCATTTTTAGAACTTTATATACCTTCTCTACATCTATCGCTATTCATTTGTCAAGATTCGCTCGTTTTTCTGTATTTTTGGAAAAATCTTCCATTCCAAAACCCATAGACGCTCAGAATCCTTAACAAATAATATGACTAAATTATTCCTTCTCGATGCTATGGCATTGATTTATCGTGCCCATTTTGCTTTTCAGAAAACGCCCAGAATATCCTCTAAGGGCATGAATACCAGTGCGGTATTTGGTTTTGCTAATACGCTTTTGGAAGTCCTTGCCAAAGAAAAACCTACGCATATCGGAGTGGCTTTTGATACCCCCGAACCTACTTTTCGCCATATTCAGTTTGAGGCTTACAAGGCTCAACGTGAAAAACAGCCCGAAGATATTACCATTGCCATTCCTTACATCAAGCGACTTTGTGCCGCTATGAATATCCCCATGCTCATTATGCCTGGCTACGAAGCCGATGACGTTATCGGGACGATTGCCAAAAGTGCGGTGCGTGAACATGACGACATGGTGGTATATATGATGACTCCCGATAAAGACTACGGACAGTTGGTCGAGGAGCGTATCAAAATGTACAAACCCGCCTACATGGGCAAGGGCGTGGAGGTCTTAGGCGTAGAAGAAATCTGTGCCAAATGGGGCATTGATGATGTGATGAAAGTGATTGATATTTTGGGACTCATGGGCGATGCTTCGGATAATATTCCTGGTATTCCTGGGATTGGTGAAAAGACGGCTCAAAAACTGATTGAAGAATATGGTTCAGTAGA
Source organism: Cytophagales bacterium (assembly GCA_031423975.1). Classification (GTDB taxonomy): domain Bacteria; phylum Bacteroidota; class Bacteroidia; order Cytophagales; family Spirosomataceae; genus Arcicella. The sequence continues at coordinate 2,594 of JANPGQ010000389.1, forward strand.
AAATTTGATTGCCAATGTGGATAAATTGAAAGGTAAGCAACAAGAAAATGTACGAAATTTTGCCGAACAAGGGCTTCTATCCAAAGAATTAGCCACCATCCATTTGAGTGTTCCCGTTGATTTTGATGAATTAGATTTACAATGTTCGGAGGTAAATAGAGAGTTATTATCGCCACTTTTGGATGAATTGGAGTTTAGAAGTTTGCGGAGGAGATTGTTGGGAGAAGACGGAAACAGCGAATCAGGCAGTCAGCAATCGGCAGTCAGCAATCAGCCGAGAGCCGAAAGCCGAAAGCCGACTGCCTCTCCTGGTCAAATGGATTTGTTTGGCAGTTTAGTTCCTGAGAAAAAATTGGCGGTTTTT
>JANPGQ010000390.1:0-2345 GCA_031423975.1 Cytophagales bacterium
CGCCTCCAAACAAGACTGAAAAAAGGTCTAAGGAAATAGAATATAAAATAACTTTAGTTCTGAAAACGTAGGCAATTCCTTCTCGCAAAGAATCAAAAATATTAACTTTCTGCTCGTTCTGGGTTGGAATTGGCGGGGAAGTAATGGTTGAAAGCAAAATCATTACCAAAACAAAAAGCCCTACAACCACCCACAAAGTATTAGTCAGCCCCAAATAAGCGTACAAAAATCCAGCAAAACCAGGACCTAAAATTGCTCCTGCTTGCCAAAACGAGCTTTGCCAAGTGGCAGCATTAGCGAATACTTCTTTCGGAATCAAAAATGGATTCAACGAACCCGATGCGGGGCTATAAAATCCTCGGGCAAAGCCAATGAGCATAATTACGCCATAAACCACCGTCAGAAATTGGGCTTGTGAAAGTCCAGCACTTGGGTGATTTGCCCAAATCAAAATCAATGAACCTATAATTATAAACGAAAGACTGACCTGCATCAAGGTTTTTTTGTTGCGACGGTCGGCTAAATGTCCGCCAAAAAGTGCTAATGAAATGTAGGGCAAAGCCTCCGCCAAACCGATTAATCCCAAAGCCAGTGGATCATGAGTCATTTTATAAATGGCATATCCCAACACCACTTCTTGAATCAAAATGGCAATGGTAACGAAACTATTGGCAAAAATAAAAGCTACAAATTGTGGATATTTGAGGGCAGCGTAAGGCGATTGTTTAGTTTCTGAAATCATAGTAAAATAATGAATAATGGTAATAAAAAAATGCCATCGCCCAACCACCGAAAACGGTCATACGGGAGGGTAATATTTTGAAAATACATAATCAATATTAAAGAAAAACTCATCATTATTTCTACGGAAAGCACTCTGTATTGATAAGGATAGTTTAAAATTACGAAGGAAAAACTACCTATAATGATGATTGTGAAGAATATCCCAAAAATGATATATTTTGAAGATTTTTTACCAAGAAATTTGGCTAAATTATTAGTTTTGGGGAAATTTTCGAGTTCAAAAAAAGAGAAAAGCAGTAAATTTTGAAAGGCAATAAGCATGAAAATTAATCCCAGAAAAACTGTTGAAAAATCAAAATGATGAAGCGAAGCCGTTCCCCACACAGCGGCAGTATAAACGAATGCAGTGAGAGGATCTTTGTAATGTTGGAAAGAGTTTTCGGAAGAAACTTGATTGACAGCTAAAAGATAAAACCCTGTTATTAAAGCAATTAAGATTCCAAATTTAATAATTGCGAAAGGAATTAGAAACAATAATCCTGCACAGATACAAGTACAAATCATCACACAAAACCATAAAATTCTTTGATTTGACTGGTGAAATAGATGTCTTTCCGTAAAAATTAAATTACCTTTTTGATTATCCAACAGCCTGTCCAACACATAAATTAACCAAACTGTAATACCCAAAATAAATACCGAGGAGTTAGAAATCTGTTCCATTCCAGAAGGCGATTTCCAAAACATTATATTGCCAATCACTGCCCCCAAAACCACATCTAAATTGAGGAGATGAAAGGTTTTGAGAAGATATTTTAATGTTTTTTTGATAGGAAATAAAGGTAATTATTGTGCAAAAAATACAACACATAATTCTGAATCCCTGTTCCCTAATTCCCAAATCACCTAAACCCCAACCTCAAATTTGGCTAATTTTTTACGACTAATCACTTCAATAGAATCACCAACTGACACCTTTCCTAATTGACTTATTAATACATTTTGTCCAAATAAAATCTTATTTCCAGCCTTTCGGTAACGGTTCAAAGTGAGTAGCGGTTCTTTGCCTTTTTTCTCGCCAGTTTGTGGGTCAATAGTGGTCATTACGCATCTTGCACAAGGTTTCACCCCAAAAAATCTGATGCCTCCAATCGTAAATTCATGCCATTCATCTTCTTCAAATTCAATACCACCCGTAAACACAAAATTGGGTCTAAAACGATTGATGGTGATGGGTTCAGCCAAGCGATTATTCAAATCGTCCAAAGCCGATTGTCCAATAATCAAAATGGGATAACCATCTGAAAATGAGGTTATTTCATCACCTTTCAATGAATAATTAGCATCCGTTTTTCGGTGACTTTCATCCTGCATATACACAAGACGAGCGGGCATTCCGAGAGCGTCAGTAAAGAAATCATTGGCTAATTGACCCACTTCAATTGCCGCTACTTCATCGTCCCAAACGGTAACATTGATTGTGGGGGTATTTGAGTGAATCTGTGCATGGCTAAGGGTTAATATTTTGCCACTTTTTTTATCAGTAATGACTAAATTATCATCTTTAATGGCTACCTCAAAAAGAGCCAATTGAGGAAATT
>JANPGQ010000391.1:0-1840 GCA_031423975.1 Cytophagales bacterium
ATTTAGTTTTCCATTCAATTTTTCAGCACGGTTTTTCATATTCTTAATACCATTTCTTGTACTCTCTTTTGAAATATCAAAACCAACGCCATTATCAGAAATTATTAATTTAAAATGAAAATTTTTGAGACCAATTTCTATGCGTACATGGGTGCAATTGGCGTATTTGAGGAGATTATTGACGGCTTCTTTAAATATCAAAAATACATCTCGCCTTTGTTCCATGGATAGTTTAATATCATCAATTTTCTCGGGTGTAATTATTTGATAATCAATGCCTTTTGCCTCAAAAAGCTCCGCAGCGTGCCGCCTCATGCGGGCAATAATGCTGGTTAATTCATCATTTTTAGGGTTGATGCTCCACACAATATCATCAATAGAATTACCAACCGTGAGGGCATCATCGGTAATGCGTCCAAGCAAATTGTAGGCAGGATGATTCACCGCAACTTGCTGTTTGGCAATGGTACTCAGGATTCCAATGCCGCTTAATGTTGCCCCAATTTCATCGTGCAAATCCGTAGAAATACGATTTCTGACCGCTTGCATTTTCAATATTTCATTGATTCGATAGCGATAAAAGGCATAAATTATTCCAACAACCAAGGCAAATATGATTAATCTAAACCACCAAGTACGCCAAAATGGGGCGGCAATATTTAGCTTTAATACCTTTTGTGCAGTAATTTCTCCATTATCCGAAAGTGAACGAAATCTAAAATTAAAACTTCCTTCTGGCACATTTGAGAAGTGAATAGTAGCAGGGTTTTTTGTTGTAATCCATTCATTATCAAAGCCTTCCAATTGATATTGTAATTTAATTCTTTCGGGATTAGCATAATCAATTCCGACAAAATCAAGCGAAAAAGAGTTCTCGGTAGGGCTTAAATTGATTTCAGAAGATTCTCCCACGTAAGTTTCTGTCTTTAAAGATTTTTCATTAACCTTTAAATCTGTTAAGAATAAATTGGATGGGGTATCACTATTAATTTTGCGAGGGTCGATAACCGTAATGCCATCTGTTCCAGGCAAAAGCATTCGACCATCGGGAAGTTTGAAATCTCCCCCCCAATATTCTGATGAGGTAGCACCATCTTTGGTAGTAAAGTTTTTGAATGAGTTCCGTTTCTTGTTGTATAATGATATTCCCCGATTGGATATAAGCCAAAAATCTCCGTTCTGCTCTGGCAAATAATTTGTAACAGCGTTATCGGGCAAACCTTTTGCTTCATCCCAAATATCAAAATAGTATGTTTTTGTGTCAAATTTCCATAATCCTTTGTTGGTACATAACCAGAGCTTAGACTTGTCGTTCAAGTCGGGAACTATGGTAAAAACACTGGCATTTACATTTTTCAAGGGTTGATTTATCCATTTTCCATGATTCTTTTTTAGAATATTAAATTCTCGCCACCAATTGCTTGAAATAAATAATTGCTCAGTATTTGGGTCATAATAGATGGGCTGACTTACAGTTAAATTTAATTTTTTGAGTTCTTCATTTTCTGTAACACTATATTTATTTCCATTTTTTATAACCCTAAAAGTTATGGATTCTGAACTTACAAACCATTCCGTTGGTGAAATGACCGCTACGTAATAAATGGTTTCTGCAATACCGCTTTTATTAATGACTGGAATACGTTTCTTAATTTTAAAATTATCATCCAACATTAATATTTCTCCCTTTCCCCAGTCTAAAAGTGTACTATCAGTAGTGTATGTGAAACCACCTCCGCCTGGATAATCCTTTAATTGTTCAATTAACGCTCCCTTGGTATCTAATATAAAAATTGGGCTTTTTTCAGCATTTATTTGAAATTTAATAAATATTTTATTC
>JANPGQ010000392.1:0-4915 GCA_031423975.1 Cytophagales bacterium
TGATGATTTTGGCTTTTTGACGCATTATTTGGATAGAAGATAAACACATTGCTTTCGCATATGTGGACTGGTGGGGACACCAGCCACGGGGCAACTCACATGAAAACAAAAGAATTAAAAAAATAAATGTTAACCAACACAACACAAGAAATTAACTTCGTCATTGATTTTGACTCTACTTTTACCAAAGTGGAAGGACTTGACGAATTGGCAGTTATTGCCCTCAAAGGTCATAAAGACCAAGAAAAAATCGTAGGCGAAATCAAGTCAATCACTGACAGTGGTATGGTGGGCGAGATTGGCTTTGCCGATTCGCTTAAAGCACGGGTGGCTTTGTTACCCGCCAATCGCTCGCACGTAACGGAATTGATTGAGTTTTTGATGGGTAAAATCTCCGATTCTTTCGCCCGCAATGAGGCGTTTATCCGTGAAAATGCCGAGCATATTTACATCGTTTCCTCTGGTTTCAAAGATTTTATTGTGCCAGTGGCGATGACGATGGGAATTTTGGAAAAGAACGTTTACGCCAATACTTTCACCTACGATGCCGACGGAAACATCACGGGTTATGATGCAACCAATTTACTTTCAATGGACAAAGGAAAAGTAAAACTCCTCCGTGATTTAGACCTCGAAGGGGATATTTACGCCATCGGAGACGGCTATACCGACTATGAAATGCGTGAGGCTGGTTTGGCAAATAAGTTTTTCGCTTTTACAGAAAATATTGAACGTCAGAAAGTTACCGACAAAGCCGATGAAATTGTGGCTTCTTTTGATGAGTTTTTGTACATCAATGGCTTGAGTCGCTCGCAGTCATATCCAAAATCTAAAATAAAGGTGCTTCTCTTGGAAAACGTTCACCCAAAGGCTGTTGAGGCTTTCAAAACAGAGGGTTTTCAGGTAGAATTATTGAAAGGAGCTTTGGATGAAGACGAATTGATTGAGAAAATCAAGGGCGTATCTATTTTGGGTTTACGTTCAAAAACCAATTTGACCAAACGAGTATTGGAACACCCCAACGCCAGCCGTTTGATGGCGGTCGGTGCGTTTTGTATTGGTACAAATCAGATCAATTTGGATGAATGTGAACGCCGTGGCATTGCCGTATTCAACGCTCCCTACTCAAATACTCGTTCAGTAGTGGAAATGGCAATTGGTGAAATGATTATTTTGACCCGTGATATTATTACTAAATCCAACAAAATGCACGCTGGTGTTTGGGATAAATCTGCCACAAATTCTTACGAAATCAGAGGAAAAAAATTGGGTTTGGTAGGTTATGGAAGCATCGGTACACAGATTTCTGTCATTGCCGAAGCCCTTGGGATGGAAGTACATTTCTATGATGTGGTGGATAAATTGGCACTCGGAAACGCCAAAAAATGCAAGACCTTAGAAGAACTTTTGAACATTTCTGATTTCATTTCAATGCACGTGGACGGGCGTAAAGTCAATTCAAATATCATTGGTGAAAAAGAATTTGCCATGATGAAAGACAACGTAATTTTCGTAAACCTTTCTCGTGGACACGTAGTAGAGATTCCAGCTTTGGTAAATGCTTTGAAGTCTGGGAAAGTTTGGGGTGCGGCAGTGGATGTTTTCCCTTACGAACCAAAATCTAATGATGAAGAGTTTATGAATGAATTGCGTGGCTTGCCAAGAGTAATTCTCACACCACACGTGGGAGGCTCAACTGAGGAAGCTCAGGCGAATATTGGCGAATTTGTACCCAGCAAATTATTGCAATTTATGAACAACGGAAGCACGTATGGTTCGGTCAATTTCCCAGAATTGCAATTACCAGCCCTCGACAACGCCCACCGTTTATTGCATATTCACCAAAACGTCCCTGGTATTTTAGCGAAAATCAACAATATTTTTGCCAAATACAACGTCAATATTCAAGGACAATATCTGAAAACAACTAACGAAATCGGTTACGTTATCACCGATATTTCCAAAGAATACGCCGATGAAATTGTGGAAGAATTAAAGGGAATTGATAATACGATTAAGTTTAGAATGTTGTATTGAGATTTTTATAAAATTTATACGAGAAAGAGTTTCTGTCAACCAAAATTGACAGAAACTCTTTTTTCAAGAGCTTTGGTTTAACTTTGTTATTCAATCCACAAAATCATGCGTAAAACATACTTCACCCCAGGTCCAGCCGAACTTTTCCCTACTGTCGAACAACATTATAAAGATGCTTTTGAGCAACAATTAGGCTCAATTTCTCACCGTTCACAGAAGTTTCGGGATATTTATAAGCATACCGCCGAACAACTCCGAATCCTGATGAATATTCCAGAATCAATGGGAATTTTCTTTACGGGTTCGGCTACTGAAATTTGGGAAAGATTGATCCAAAATACGGTAGAACATGAAAGTTTTCATTTGGTAAATGGTTCATTTTCAAAGAAATTCTATGATTGTTCACTTGATTTGAACAAATACGCCCACAAAATGCAGAAGCCTTTTGGCGAAGGTTTCGATAACTCAGAAATCATAGTGCCAGAATATGCTGAGTTAATTTGTGCAACTGCCAACGAAACTTCATCGGGCGTGCAGATGCGAGCTGCGGAGATTCATAAATTGAAGCGTGCCAATAAAGACAAGTTTATTTGTGTAGATATGGTATCATCTGCCCCCTATCCAGATTTAGATTTCAACACGGTGGATTCTGCCTTTTTCTCGGTACAAAAATCATTCGGAATGCCCGCTGGTTTGGGTTGTTGGATTGTCAGTAGAGCCATGTTGGAGAAATCTGAACGAATGAAAACCCACGAAAACCATATCGGAACGTACCATAATTTGCCTTCTTTATTCAAAAATTTTGAGAAATACGAAACGCCCGAAACGCCGAACGTCATGGCAATTTATGTCTTGGGAAAAGTAGCAGAAGATTTGAATAAAATTGGTATCGAAAATCTCAGAAAACAAACCGATAAGAAGGCAAAAATGCTTTATGATTTTGCCGAGAAAAGTGATTGTTTAGACATTTTCGTAAAAAATCCAGAACATCGTTCACAAACGGTGGTGGTGGTAAACGTATTAGAAAAATCTGCTGCCGATATTATTAAACAAGTCCAAACCGAAGCAAATATGGTAATTGGTTCGGGATACGGTGATTTTAAGGCTACGCAACTCAGAATTGCCAATTTCAATGCCGTAAATTTAGGGCAAGTAGAGGCTTTAATAGAGGCTTTGAAGAAAATTTAAAATCATGCCACTGAAACCACTAAAAAAGCTAATTTTCCAATCATTGGCAATCACTTTTGCCATGTTATTAGTTTGGATTTTCTTGAATTCTGTCCTGGCAGGCAATGTGTGGGAAGGTATGGAAGTTAGCAAATCTGCTCTTACGGTGGAGTATTGCGAGTTTAACGATACCAGTAAATTATTTCACCAATCCATCAATACTTATTCCAATTTAGTATATTTCTTTTTTGGAATACTTATTTGCTTAATTGCAAAACAAGATTATGATAATCAAGAACTTAACTCAAAAAACAGGTTAGCAAATTTCCCTGAATTATCATTTTTGATTGGCATTTCCTTCATTTATTTGAGTTTCGGAAGTGCCTTTTTTCATGCCTCCCTCACGTGGATAGGTCAACGGGTGGATATGAATGGAACTTATAGCCTTAGTATTTCTATTTTACTAATTGCCTTGTATCAGGTTTTTCATAAAATAGAGCTTTCCAAAACTACAAAAAGGAGTTTATTAATCTTTGCTGTAATACTTATAATTTCCTTTTACCAAATTGCTTTATTTGTTTCAAGTAGCATTATTCTGCCTATTTTTATCCTTTCAGCTTGGATTTTGATTACTGTAAATTATTTTCAATTCTCAAAAGAACGCTCGCTTACTATTGCTCTCCTCAGTATCATTTCTATTGTTATTGCCTTGAAAATCAGGACAATGGATGTTCAAAAAATCAACTGCGACCCTTATTCGATTTATCAAGGACATTCCCTTTGGCATTTTTTAGCTGGATTCAGTAGCTTTTGTAGCTACGCTTTTTTTCGGTTTAAGTTATCCTTGAAATAGTGTTTTTCTTAAATTCTTTCCGACCTTTGCGGAAATAATCAACGACATTTTCTTTTTTATGAAACCTAACCAACGACCTTACATCATTGGCATTACAGGAGGCAGTGCATCAGGTAAAACCATGTTTTTGAACGACCTTTTAAAGTCATTTTCAAAAGATGAAATCTGCCTAATTTCACAAGATAATTATTACCGAAATCGTCAAGACCAAGAGGTGGATGCTCACGGATATATCAATTTTGACGACCCAAAATCATTAGATTTGCATCAGTACGCCCTTGATATCCAAACTATTAGAACAGGAAATTCTTTTCAAAAACAAGAATATACTTTCAATAATCCTAATATCATTCCTAAGATGATGACCTTTGAACCCAAACCCATTATTGTGGTGGAAGGATTATTCGTTTTTTATTATAAAGAAATTGCTGACCTGCTGGATTTAAAGGTTTTTATTGATGCCAAAAGAAAACTTCGCCTCGACCGCCGTATTAAACGTGACGGAGCAGAACGTGGCTATGGCGAACAAGAAGAAGTGCTTTATCGTTGGAATAATCACGTTGAACCCGCTTTTCAAAATTACATAAAACCCTACCGAAAAACGGCAGATTTAGTGATTCCCAATAATGTTCATTTTGAAAAAGGATTGGAGATTTTGGTGGGTTATTTGAGGGGAAAAATATAACAAAATTGTTCCATAAAATTCTTATTTTCAACAACTTAGCAATTTTATTTGAATTTTTAACCCTCCCAAGCGTTTAAAACGCTTGGGAGGGTTAATTGTATCTAAATTAAAATATTCCTACATCCCCACCTTCGGCAAAACGGGTAAACTTTCATTTCCGTCTTCGCTAACTG
>JANPGQ010000393.1:0-1670 GCA_031423975.1 Cytophagales bacterium
CTGGTAAAATAATTATATGAATATCTGGAATGTTTTAAAAATATTTCTTGGGGAGGTTTTACACCCACAAATTGTTTCCATTTTGCTACAAGTCTAACTCGCTCACTTATTCTATACGAAAGTCCTGACTGTAAAGAATAAGTCATAAATGCACGTACATCTGATGAAGTAAGTAGTCATTCAAATTTAAACGACGTTTTGAATTCTGTAAAATGTTTGATTTCGTTAAAGTCAATTTTGAATTTTGAACCTACTTGATTCAATATTTCTTCTACTGCATTTGTTAGTATTTCAAATGATTCGTAATGATGAGGTTTCAACCATTCGTACTTAACTTTTAACCACAATCGTTCAATAATATTGAGGTGAGGGCTGTATGTTGGCAGAAAAAAGATAAACAAATCTTGTTCTTCCCAAATAGCAATTTGTTCTTGAAATTCATCTGAATGATGTATTGGAGCATTATCCAATACGACCACGGTTTTTTGTTTAATTTGTTTTGCAAAATCGTCCAAAAAAGCAATCATTAGGTCTGATGAAACAGAGCCATTAGTGGAATAAACTTGTAAATCATTATCTTTTGAGAGTAAACCAAAGACATTTAATCTTTTACTTTTCTTAGGACAAATACGGATATATTCGTCTTTGGGTTGCCAACCATAAGGTAAACATGGAGTTAATGCGAATCCACTTTGGTCACCATAATAGACATTTAATAGACCCTGTTCTTCCAAATAAAGTATCTGACAAAGTTTTTCAACTAATTCTTTGTACAAAACAGGGTCTTGACATTTTTTTATACATTTACGAAAACGACGATAAGAATACGCTAACTTTTTTTTAAAAACCGAATGACTTTATTTTTAGTCAGATTCAAATCCTTAGATTTATTTAATTCGGAACAAACCGTGTCTAAGTTTTGAGGATTGAGTTTTATTGCTTTTGTTAGCGAATCAACTAATTTTGTATTGTTAGGGTCTATTTCGGCTTTACGACCACGACCAGTGGATATAGAAAAACCGTCTATTCCTTTGGCTATCCAATTGTTCATCCAATCACGGATAGTATGGGTACGTACTTTGTAAAGAAGCGAAAGACTATTTATGTCATATCCTCGATTGCTCAGTATAATGGTATCGCATTTACGTCTAATGTGTGCTTTTGAACTTGTCCTTGAGGTCTTTTCCAAAAGACTAACGTCTTCTGGACTTAATTGTATAAATCTGTATCCCATAACACAAAAGTAACCAAAATAAAACGTCGTTTATTTATTAGCGACTACTTATATTGTGCATTTGTAGATATAATTGCTCCACCCAAACCAGCACTACCCAATACTTGTAATCTATGTTTTTGAGAAGACTGCAATTCGATAATTAACTCTGTTGGAATTAAATAATGCTCGCCACTATTAATGGGAACTAATCCATCGGTTGGACCAATCATAAATTGTGTATCTCTTATTTTTCCTCCATAATATCCTACATCAAACCCCCATCGTACTACTTTTGAAGACCTAAATCTAATCCCCGCTTCAATTCCTGCCCCTGTTGATTCAAATTCTTTGGTTATCATCGTATAAGAAGGCGAAACCTGAACGGAAATCTGCCCAAAACTCTGTGAAATTATTATTCCAGAGACAAACAAGGTAGCGAGTAGTTTTTTCATGG
>JANPGQ010000394.1:0-5692 GCA_031423975.1 Cytophagales bacterium
GAATAAAATACGTACTTTTTTTGCCCTTCCATTTTTCACCCAACGGAAATATATTATTGGTCTGTGGTTAGTTTTAGCATTCGTTACTGGGCTAAAACAATACTTGATTGGGAGCTATAATAATTACAAGATTTTTGCTTACGTCTATCACCATACTGTTCAACAATTGCCTCTTTATGTAGAATATCCCGCCCAATATTTCGATTCTAATCATTACGGACCATTTTTTTCTATCATTATCGGGCCATTTGCCATTTTGCCCAACGGCGTTGGTATTGTGCTTTGGAATCTCTTTAATACTACTTTACTGATTTTTGGGGTATTTAAACTGCCCATCAAAGAATCCTATAAAGTTGCCATTGCTTGGATTATTACCAACGAAATGATTACTGCCCTGTTATCGGTTCAATTTAATGTTGGGCTTACGGGGTTGTTGTTATTAGGTTTTGTATTTTTGGAAAAACAAAAACTTTTTTATGCTTCCATTGCTATTCTAATTGGCTTTTTAGTCAAATTATACGGGATTGTTTTATTGGCTTTTTTCTTTTTTATCAAACAGAAAGTTAAGTTTATTGTAGCTTTCAGTATCGTTGCGATTGTCTTTTTCTTCGCCCCGCTTTTGATAACTGATTTTGCTTTCTTGAAAATGAGTTATATCGAATGGTTTAATGCCTTGATTTATAAAAGTAGCTACAACGAATCTATCAGTAATATGGCTAATATTTCCTTCATGGGTTTTATGAAGAAAGTGTTTGGTATCCAGATTCATGTGTTAGTAGCCGTGGCTTTTGGAGCTTTTATGCTGGGTTTAATTTTGTTAAGAAAGTCTCAATACGACTCTTTGACCTATAAATTATTACTGTTTTCTGATTTGTTATTGTGCTTAGTTTTGTTCAATACCAATGTAGAATCACCCACTTTTATCATTGCTTTTGTGGGTATTGCAATATGGTTCGTTTTGGTGGAAAAGAGTAATTTGAACTTGTTTCTATTCATCTTTGCTATGATTTTAACGAGCTTCTCGCCCACCGATATTTTTCCAAAATTCCTGAGGGAACAGTATGTAAAACCTTATGCCCTAAAAGTTTTGCCATGTATTTTTATATGGATTGACATTACTTATAGATTATTAACTCATAAATTTAATCAAATCACACAAAAAGAATTTTAGCATGAATAAAGAGCAAGGATGGGAAGATTATTGGAAAGATAGTCCTTCTGGATTTAATGAAATAATGTATCAATCAACGGTTTATTTTGGCAATCAGTTGGTAAAACACTTCCCCGTGGTAGCCTCAGATAGCATCTTGGATTACGGTTGTGGTCCTGGTTTTTTGGTGGATTATTTAGAGAAAACCAATGCCCGAATTCATGGAATGGACATCTCGGAGACGTATATCAAGATGTGTAAAGAAAAATTCAAGGCAAACCAAAATTTGAGTTTTTCGGTTACTAAATCCTACGATTTTGAGGAATTGAGAAGGATAATTATTGAAAAAAAAGTTAATAAAGTAATCATTCTGAGTATTCTTCAATATTATCAAAATTATGAGCAAGTCGAGGAACTGGTTTTGTCCTTACAAAAAATTGCCAAAGAACAACCTTTTACCTGTGTTTTAGCGGATATTATTCCAGAAAATCATCAGTTCATTGCCGACGTCATGAACCTGGTAAAGAATGCCTTGAAGGATGGATATTCTTTTAAATTCGTAAAATTCATTTTCTTCGCCCTTTTCTCAGATTATAGAAAGGTAAAGAAAAATGGATTCCTGACGATTGATTACCCATTTTTTGAAAATTTAGGTAAGAAAAATAATATTAAAATGGAAAAGATTGATGATTTAACCATTCATAGTAGTCGGTATAATGTGGTGATGAGTTTTTAAATACCTTTACCCCTCGCAAGGATTTTGAAACCTTGCGAGGAGTGTATATTCGAAGATTTTATTAATCATTAGATAGAAAATAACCCTTGAAAACATATATTCGCATACTCAAATACGCTGATTCCATTAGAAATTTTGCTTTTCCGTATTTCATCCTTTCTGTACTTGCCAGTTTGTTCGGAATTCTGAACTTTACACTCCTTGCACCGCTCTTAGATGTTATCTTCAAAGACTTGAAACCCGCTGATTTACAACAGTATAGCCAGCAAATGGACTTTTCATTTAGCATTAATTATTTCAAATATACCTTCTATCATTATTTCTTTCAAGTCATTACTCTTTATGGAAGATTGGGGGCTTTGAAGTTTGCTTGCGGAGCTATTGTGGTGTCTGTAATTTTGGCTAATATTTTCAGATATTTATCCCAAAGAATTCTTAAAACTGTTGAGGCTCAGACGATTGCTTCTTTGCGTCAGGCAATTTTTGAAAAAACCATGAAACTCCATTTTGGCTTTTTCAATAACGAACGAAAGGGAAATTTGATGGCTCACCTCACCACGGATGTGCAGGAGGTTGAAAATTCCATCGGGCGAGCATTTACTGCCAGTATCAAAGAGGTTTTTACCTTGGCGATGTACTTCATAACGCTGTTTAATATGTCGGTGAAATTGACGCTTTTTTCGCTGATAATTTTGCCTCTTTCCAGTGGAATTATTGCCTTGATTAGTCGTAAACTTCGCCGTGCTGCCCGTGATGTGCAAGCCCTGCAAAGTTCGATGGTGAGTACCTTGGATGAAGTTTTTGGCGGTATGCGAATCGTGAAAGGATTTAATGCCGAGAACGTCGTTTCTGAGAAATTTAGGAAAGAAAATTACAATTATAAAGATGCAGTGTTGCGGATGCTTTACCGCCAAGAAATGACCTCTCCGCTCTCTGAGGCTATGGGTGTGTCGGTTGTGGCGGGTATTTTGTTGTACGGTGGTTCGCTGGTAATTGCGGGTGATAATAGTTTGACCGCTTCCAGTTTTATTGCTTTTATCATCTTGTTTTCGCAAGTAATGCGACCCGCAAAATCCATTTCTGATGCTTTTAGTACGGTGCAAAGAGGCATTGCTTCATCCGAACGTATTTTGAAATTAATTGATACCGTTCCCGCCATTCAAGATGCTCCCGATGCCATTGATATTCAAGACTTTAACCAAGAAATTGAGTTTAGAAATGTTAGTTTTTCTTATGAAACGGGCAGAAAGGTTTTGGATAATATTTCCTTCAAAATACAGAAAGGAAAAACGATTGCTTTGGTGGGTACTTCGGGCGGTGGAAAATCTACTATTGCCGACCTTGTGCCAAGATTTTATGACCCTTCGGAGGGACAAATTTTGGTAGATGGTGTGGACATAAAGCATATTAAAATTCAATCATTGACCAAACAAATTGGCATTGTTACGCAGGAGTCAATTTTATTTAATGATACCGTTTTTAACAACATTACTTTTGGCTCACAAACTACTAAAAATCAAGTAATTGAAGCAGCAAAAGTTGCCAATGCACACACTTTTATAAGTCAATTGCAGGATGGTTATCAAACCTTAATTGGTGACCGTGGCGGCAGACTTTCGGGTGGACAACGCCAACGCCTAAGCATTGCCCGTGCGGTGTTGAAAAATCCCCCAATTTTGATTTTGGATGAAGCCACTTCTGCCTTGGATACAGAGTCTGAAAAATTGGTTCAAGAGGCTCTTACGCACTTAATGCAAAACCGAACTACTTTGGTAATTGCCCATAGATTAAGCACAATCCAGCACGCTGATGAGATTTTGGTGATTAATAAGGGAAAAATTGTGGAGCGAGGAACGCACGAAATATTACTGCAAAATGAAGACGGTTTTTATCGAAAATTGAATAGTTTGCAGGAATAATTCAAACAATCCGATAATTACGATATTCTCCAATTCGCCAGCCTGTTAACTTTTCAATCCAAGTTCTAAAACGATTTTTAAGGGATAATTTTTTTTCACGAATGTCAAAATCAAATTGCCAATTTACCCTTTCTAATCGAGCTTGCATAACGGCTGGATGTGTGCCTGCGAAGGTTGTCAAAGAGTCAATTCCTGCATAATCAAAACTTTCATCATATTGCTTTTTTATCTGGATAGACTCTTCATCGGTTGTCCAGAAATTGATAGAACTTTTCATCTTTTCTTTCTGAATTTCGGGAGATTTTACCCAGCCATAATGATAGATATATGCCTCTATCCACTTGACATTTAGCTTTTTATCATCAATCGTTCTGAAACCCTGTGCATCACGGTATGAAGTAATATTCTTCTGATTCCGAATAATTCTAATCTCCTGCCGATACCAACGTTGAGCATCCGCCACGTATTGATATGAACCATAAAAATGCAGATATTTGAATAATAAACCTTCTACTTGTGGGTCGTTCAAATTGTCTTGCATTGCCTGTTTAATGGTAGTTAAATATTGTTCATGCACCACCTCATCGCCTTGAATATAAAAACACCAATCGGCATCTGGTGAAACGGCGGCTAAGGCTTTATTTGTTTCCACTGCCAACACCTGTCCGCCCTTACGCAGGGAATCGTCCCAAACTGTTTCAATAATTTTTATTTTGGGAGAATTTATGCCTTGAATTAAACCCAAAGTATCATCATCCGAATTGCCCACCGCCACAATTACTTCATCACAAATTGGTAAAATAGACAAAATTGCCTCGACCACAGGATAGTCGAATTTTATGGCATTACGAACAAAGGTAAAACCTGAAACAAACATATTTGTGAGTTGTGATTGAGTGATTTGTGGAGAATTATTAAAAAAATACTCATGGCATGACTCATCTCATAATCTTCTGATAATTAGCATATTAGTATCAGTCATGCCATGAATTTATTAATTAATCTTAAAAATATAAAACGTCTCATTATGATTGTGCGAAGGATTCATCAAATAAGCAATATTATCTACAAAACTTGGTTCAATATCTACTTCGTGTTGCATGGTTGGAAACACTTTTTTCACCTCAATCAATCGTTTTTCTAAATCAGTATTTCCTACTAAAATGATGTAATTAGGCTTAATTTTTTTGCCTGAACTCAATTCTTTGGGTAAGTCTGCCATTTTCTCATGGGTATCTACTGTAAAATAATCGTAGTGTTTTTGGAGATAAAATGGAGCTTCGGGTTGAGAGAATTCGTAGTTTTGGAGGAGTATATTTTGTAAATCTCCTTTTTCACGCAGATAATTCATACTCTCGACCCGTGAACGTTTTGTGTAGGTAACAGACAAGATACATAACAAAACGGTATTCAAAACAACGAACCAAATAGTAGCAAATTTTGTAAAACCACGAAGCCAATTTTTAGAAGCATATTGCTCATAAATATCTCTGAAACCGATAATTCCCAATATGATGAACAAGGGCAAAAAGGGCAAAATAAAACGCTCCTGTTTGTTGGCATAATAAGAATGAAAAACAAAGAACAAAAGCGAAGCATAAAAGAGCATTTTGCGGTTACCATTTTGCGTTGCCGTTTTGAAATATCCTGCTACTAATAACAAAGCTGGAAAGCCCAAAAACAAACCCGCCACCGTGCCAATATACCGATGCCAAGGACCATTGGGATACAAGGCAATATTGGCAGAATCGCTGTTGTAAGTGGCGTAGGTTTTGAGTGAAGCCAAAGGGTTTCCCCAAGTCAAATAGTCGAATAAACCCTGTGTGAGCATAAAAAACACGCCAAAAATTATGCCGAAGAGAACGGCTTTCTGCCAATTTTGTTTAT
>JANPGQ010000395.1:0-1591 GCA_031423975.1 Cytophagales bacterium
GCGGGGCAACTCATTATTTCAACCGTTTTCAGTGCTTCGGATAGAGAAGCCCACTATCTCTTAAATATGCTTACGTACAACGAAGTTATCACCCCAGATGCCCATTCTACGGACACACATGGGTATACTGAACCTGTTTCAGCCATTACGGGCTTAATTGGTATTGAGTTTCGCCCTCGATTAGCAGGACTTTATAAACGACAACTCTATACCATTGATGCCGTCTGGACTTTTAAAGAATTAGACTATAAAATCTCTCCCAATGCCAAAATTGATTATGAACATTTGGTCGCTCAATGGGATGAAATTTTAAGGATGACCGCCACTATTAAATTAGGTTATAACAAAGCCTCAACCTTATTTAAGCGACTGAATTCTTATGCAAGACAACACCCACTTTATAAGGCTCTGACGGACTTGGGAAGACTTTACAGGACAGATTATACCCTAAGAGTTATTGACCTACCACCCCTCAGAAAGTCCGTAGAGGGTGTTTTGTCCAAAACGGAACATTCTAATAATCTGGCATCCGCAGTAACACATGGGAATAATCAGCAGCTCATTTGGGCTTCTTACGAAGACCAACTCAAGGCAGAAGGGTGCAAACGATTAATCATGAATGCCATCAACTATTTCAATCTTCTGTTACTTTCTGAGAAACTGAGCCAATGCAAGACGGAGCAAGAAAAGCAATCACTTTTAACCATTATTGCAAAATCATCTACCCATACTTGGCGACACATCAATCTTTTAGGAATGTATGATTTTTCGGATACAGAAATTAGTCATGTCTTTGACCTACAAGCAATTATGGCTCTCAAATTAATTCGCTAAAATTTAGAATGAACCTCCTGAGAATCGTGTAGAATAAACAACCACCAAGAAAATAAATTATGCCAGACCCGCGACGATTTCTGTACGTTCTTTTAATTTTACCCACTATCCTATAAAACACCACAATAATCAAACATAACTCACTGATAAAAACGACAATAATCTTATAAAATAATTACCTTTATGAGGTTTTTATCTAATCTTATCAAAATGCACAGAAATATTGCTTATTTACGTGTCTCAACCCTCGAACAAGACAACTCCAAAAATAAAACGGACATTCTTTCCTTAGCCAATGAAAAAGGTTTGGGTAAAGTTGAATTTGTGGAAGATAAAATTTCGGGAAAAGTGTCTTGGAAGGAACGACAGATTTTTACGGTTCTCAATCAACTCCAAAAAGGTGATGTACTTTTGATTAGTGAGTTTTCGAGATTGGGGCGAAGTATGTTGGAAATTATGGAAATCATTTTGTTTGCCATTGACAAGGAAATCAAAATGTACACCGTCAAAGGAAACTGGCAATTGGATGATACCATCCAAAGTAAAATTATGGCAATGGTTTTTGCAATGGCAGCCGAGATAGAAAGGGATTTAATTTCCCAAAGAACCAAAGAAGCCTTACGGGTGAAGAAAGCGAATGGTATGGTATTGGGTCGCCCGAAAGGACCAGGAAAGAGTAAATTGGATATTTACAAAGTGGAAATAGAAGCTCTACTTCAAAATGGTTCAACGCAAAGTTTTATTGCCAATCGTTATG
>JANPGQ010000396.1:0-4481 GCA_031423975.1 Cytophagales bacterium
TTGAGTGTTTTAGTAAAATTAAAACCGATGTGAATACTTTTAATTGTACGATAATGGAAGCCTCTTGGGAAAAGAGAGAAAACGAAATACTGGTATTTCAGATCAAAGCCAATAGGTTTTTACGAGGTATGGTGCGGGCAATTGTGGGAACACTGTTGGAAGTAGGGTCGGGCAAATTATCAGTAGATGATTTTGAACAAATTATTCTTTCAAAAAATAGAAAAAACGCTGGTAGAGCCGTACCAGCGGAAGGGCTTTTTTTGATGGAAGTAAATTATAATTAATTTATCGACAAATACAATAAATAGCTCAACAGTCGCTCAAAGGTCAATAATTCTTCGTCAGTTGCTCCAATTCTCATTAAAGTATCACGATGAGTATCTGCCAAATCCAAGAAGTCTTCGGAATAGATTAATTTGGCAGTAATGATACCTTTAAAGCACCTGTGTACCTGATTGTAAAGGAATTTGCATGGTTTTAAAGGTGTTTTATTGTAAATTTCGTGGAGGCTGGAAAGCGTTTCTACATTTTTTAGAAAAGGAAACCCCTGGGTAACTAAAAAGTCTTTTACCTCTTCGCAAACATCTACTACATCAGAAGTTGTCGCCATTTTATACCTGAAATATTTGGCATTATTGAACTTTCCGATGGAGATGACCAAGGAGTTTGAGTCTGCCCAAAAATCACGGGTATTACCTAAAAATTGTTGAGCAATTTGTTCTATTTGATTATTTCTGCATCCCAAATTAACCTCTAACCATACTTCATTCTCGTAAGCTGTAGTCGTGAAGATTACATTGTGAAAACCAGTATCAGTAATTTTACGAAATTGTTTTTTATCGGGCATTAATACATACCCTTGCAAATCGAAAAAAGTGCGTAATTTTTCATAAATGTCTGATTCAAAAGGCTTTATTAACATAATTTGAGAAGTTTAGCTGTGAGCATTGGCATTGAGTATTTGTTGAAGACAATTTTATGGAAATATTTTTAATTATTTTTCAGCACTTATTACTGTCCACTACTTCAACAAATATAATTCCTTTTTTGTTTTTTAAACGCATTCATTATCCTCATATTTTACCTCATGCAAAAAATCCTAATTATTTCAGATACTCACAATTATCTTGATGAAAGATTGATGGAACACGTTGATTGGTGCGACCAAATTTGGCACGCTGGCGACTGGGGAAATGTGTCACTTTCAGATACTTTGGAAGCTTTTAAACCCATTCAAGGAGTTTATGGAAACATTGATGATGCTACGCTGAGACAGATTTACCCCAAAATTAACGATTTTGTATGCGAAGATTTAGTGGTCGGAATGACGCATATTGCAGGAGCTCCGACCAAATATAAACCCGATGCCCTGGAGTGTTTTGCCATCCAAAAACCCGATATTTTTGTCTGCGGACATTCGCATATTTTGCAAGTAAAACGGGATTTAAACCGTGATAGAATGTTGTTTATCAACCCTGGAGCGGCAGGAATTAGTGGTTTTCACAATATCCAAACGGCGGTTAGGCTGAAAATTGATGGTAAACGGATTTATGATGTGGAGTTGGTGGAAATGGAAAAAAAGAAAAGTTTATGAATGTGGATTAAACTAATTAAGTCAAAAAGTATCAATAAATAATAGAAATTTTAAGGATGATTTAAACTAAAATTTGTGGTCTGAGTTTAAACTTCTGTATGTACAATTAACCATTTTTCAAATACACGCTGAGATAATCGGCGTGTATTTGTTTTAATAGATAAACTCAAAGACCTCAATTATGAGCATCGAAAAAGACCGACTAAAACTGAAAGATTGGAAAAAATGGGGACCTTATCTCACCGAACGCCAGTGGGGAACAGTGAGGGAAGATTACAGCGAAAATGCCGAGGCTTGGGACACTATTACGCATGATATGGCACGCTCAAAAGCCTATCGTTGGGGCGAAGAAGGCATAGGTGGGTTTTCAGACGACCAACAATTGTTGTGCATGGCTCTTGCTTTTTGGAATCATAACGACCCCATTTTGAAAGAACGCCTTTTTGGATTGACGGGGAAAGAATCCAATCATGGCGAAGATGTGAAAGAACTGTATTATTATTTGGATGCTACACCCAGCCATTCCTATCAAAAGATGCTATACAAGTATCCCCAAGCCGCTTTTCCGTATCAAAACCTTCTTGAAGTAAGCCAGAAAAGAACCAAACTCGAACCCGAATACGAATTGATTGATACGGGTATTTTTGACGAAAACCGTTATTTTGACATTTTTATTGAATACGTAAAAAGCTCTGAAAATGATATTTTAGTACAACTAACGATAAAAAATCATGCCCCAGAATCGGCTAAATTAACGGTTTTGCCTACGATTTGGTTTAGAAATATTTGGTCTTGGGAGGACAATAGTTATAAGCCAAATCTAAAAGCCACTGCCCAAAATTACCTCGAAATTCATCATCAAAATTTAGGAGATTTTCATTTGTATTGCGAAAATGCAGATGATATTTTGGTAACTGAAAATGAAAGTAATCAGAAGCGATTATTTGGTGTTGAAAATACGTCAAAATATGTCAAAGATGGCATTAATGATTATATCGTTCAAGGAGATTTACAAGCCATTAATCCAGACAAAACAGGTACAAAAGCATCCGCAAAATATGAGTTAAATCTTGCAGTGGGAGAAACTAAAATCATTCGACTAAGATTATCTAATGTACCAATAGACACTCCTTTTATCGCTTTTGATGAGATAGTATCGAAACGAAAAACGGAAGCCGATGAGTTTTATGCTGCTCTGCAAAAGGATATTCAAAACGATGAATTGAAAATGATTCAACGCCAGGCGTATGCTGGAATGTTGTGGTCTAAACAGTTTTATTATTACAATGTTTATCAGTGGCTTCAAGGCGACCCAACCGAGCCTAAACCTCCAGTAAACCGTTGGGATGGCAGAAATTCGGCTTGGCAACATTTCAATGCCAATGGCATTTTATCTATGCCCGATGCTTGGGAATACCCCTGGTTTGCGGCTTGGGATTTGGCTTTTCATACCCTTCCTTTGGCTCGTTTAGACATTGATTTTGCCAAATCCCAACTCGAAACACTCCTGAAAACTACGTACATGCACCCCAGCGGGCAGATTCCTGCTTATGAATGGAATTTTGGCGATGTCAATCCACCCGTTCACGCTTGGGCAGCTTGGAAAATTTACAATATTGATTTAGAAGAAAATGGAGTATCAGATTTTGATTTTTTGGAAAGTATTTTTCAAAAATTACTCATCAATTTCACTTGGTGGGTCAATCAAAAAGATGAAGGTGGAAACAATATTTTTGAGGGTGGTTTTTTGGGTTTAGATAATATTAGCCTTTTCGACCGTAGTGCTAAATTGCTTTCAGGCGACCACATTGAACAGTCGGATGGGACAAGTTGGATGGCAATGTTTAGTTTAAATATGTTCAAAATTTCTTGTGAGTTAGCCACCAAAACACCTCATTATCAGGGTATGGCATCTAAATTTTTTGAGCATTTTATGTACATTGCAGGGGCAATGGCAACTGTAGGAGACAATAATAAAAACCTATGGAATGAAGAAGACCAGTTTTATTATGACATGATGCGTTTGGCTAATGGCAACGGTTATATGTTGAGAATACGTTCAATGGTAGGTTTGATTCCACTGTTTGCGGTGGAGATTTTAGAACCCGAAAAAATAGATCAACTTCCTGAATTGCAGGCACATATAGAATTGTTTTTGGTACAACGTCCCGATTTAGCCAGTCTGATTTCCAGATGGAATGAACCTGGGAAAGGGGAGGTTAGATTGCTGTCATTATTGCGGGGGCATCGTTTAAAAATGCTATTGAAACGTATGAATGATCCCGAAGAATTTTTGTCGGATTATGGCGTAAGAGCTTTGTCTAAATTCCATTTGAATAATCCTTATGAAATCATAATTAACGAAGAAAAGTTTAGCATAAAATACGCTCCTGCCGAAGCAGAGACTGCCATGTTTGGCGGGAATTCTAATTGGCGAGGACCCGTTTGGATGCCAGTTAATTATTTGATAATCAGTTCATTAAAAAGATTTCAGCATTATTTTGGCAACGATTTTAAAGTAGAATTCCCTACTGATTCAGGTAACTTTACTACGCTGGAAGATGTGGCAAACCAATTAAGCAAACGCTTAATTTCTCTTTTTCAACAAAATACAGACCAAAAAAGACCCGTTTTTGAGGGTTATCAAAAATTTCAAGACGACCCCAATTTCAAAGATTTAATCCTCTTTCATGAATATTTTCATGGCGAGACGGGTAAAGGCTTGGGGGCTTCGCACCAAACAGGTTGGACGGGATTGATTGCGGAATTGATTAATTCTACTAAATATTAAGTAAATATTATTTTAAAAAACTTCCTGAAAGTAGATACCCGCAATGGATATTGTTTCGATAAGTTGGAAAATCGCTAAAAACTAAAGAGTTTAAGT
>JANPGQ010000397.1:0-1639 GCA_031423975.1 Cytophagales bacterium
TAATCCTTCCTTATTCTTTCATCAAAACACGCACCGGACCCAACAAACCCGAAGGTAAAAGTGGTGAATTGGCTTGATAAAAAGGCATTGTGGTAAACGTGATTTTGTTCTTCACATCAGGCTGGGCATCGCCAATTAAGCGGTTTACCCACAGATTGGTTACTCTTATTTCGATTGAGTTTTCACCCATTTTCAAAGCATCACTAAGTTCAACTTTAAAGGGCTTTTTCCAGACAGTTCCTAACGATTTGCCATTTACAAATACTTCCGCCACATTTTTCACCTCTCCTAAATCAATTATATATTCTCCTTTCAAGTTTTTGGGAGCGGCAAAAGTAGTTTTATACGAGGCAGTTCCAGAAAAATATTTAATGCCCAAATCAGCATTTTCGGTATATGATTTCAATTCAGCAAAAGTAGCATTGGCAGGAGCTGAACGCTCTGTTTGAAAACTAACTTGCCAAGGTTTTTTGATGGTAATAATTTCCTTTTCAACCTTCTTGTTTTGGGCAAAAGTATTCGATTTAGCAACGTCCTTGAAGATAATAAAATACGCATCCCAAGACTCAAATTTGAATGAAATAATCGTTCTTCCTGATTTAATTTGATAAGAAATCTTTTCAGTTTTGCCATTCATCGGATTCCAAAGTTCAGGCACTTTTCCTGAGATATTAAAACTAATATCAGCATCTGTTGGGTTTTCACTTCTATTGTCTAACCAATAAATATCTTGGTCGGGCAATTGACGATGACGGTATAAAATTTTATTCTTGGCATTGGTAACAGTTACATCGGGTTGCAGATTAAGTTTATCAAAAGTTGTAACGTTTGTATTTTTCCAAACGTCAGTAGCTATTTTCTGAAATTCCGTATCATTGTCTGTCAAACTTGGTGATTTTTCGGGTTTTGTTCCAATTAATTTTACGCCCGCATCTACCAATGATTTTATTTTTTTCAAAACTGGAAGCGTCATGTATTTAGCACTTTCATCAAGCATAAGCACATTATACGAATTACCACTTTTAGCTACCAATTTGCCATTTTTAGCTTGAACAATATTGTCCAAAAGTGCCGTAGCATTCACAAAATCAAATTCGTGTCCCGCTGGAATATTGGGTAATTTTTCACGACAAATCCATGTAATATTGGTATTTTCACCATAATAATACAGAATATCCGCCACGTTTTTGCCTTGTTGTAATAAATGACAACTACGCCCCAAATATGCCATCCAAGCCTTTCCTCCTGCTTCTGCCCAAGTTTCCTGACGAGTAAAATACTGCCCAAAAGGTCCGAGTGAAAAGCCTGGCATTTTATCATCAAGTGGCTGATGCACGGAAGTATGAATCACAAAACGGTTCAAACCCGAAGCCATTTCAAGGTCAGCGGTGCGTTTTAATTTTTCAGGATGCCAGCTAAACGCATTTTGAATAGAAGTCATTGATTCTGCCGCCACAATATTTTGTCCATAGATATTGGCTACCGAAGCCGCTTCTCTAATATCTCCCTCACTGCGTACTTCTTCTGAATTACCACCGCCTAAACTACCAGGAGTCCACATGGCGGACATTGGAATATCGGCATTTCGTTTAACGTCCATACCATCCGCTAAATAAATTCGCCTGTCTTCGTGCGATTC
>JANPGQ010000398.1:0-19943 GCA_031423975.1 Cytophagales bacterium
GAGCAGCCAATAAAAATCGGATTACTCCACCCGAACAGACACAGCCAAGGTCTCCGCAAGCGTCTTGCCCGGATTGAGGTTGTCTACCAGGTCGAGCTTCATCGCGTATTCACCGCTGGGCGGCGACAGCCAGACTTCAGTTTGGCCGTTGACCAGATCCATCGCAGCCGGCTTGCCGCCATTTGCAGGGGTCAGCGTCAGGCGAAAGTGGCCGGTGTCTTTTTCTTTCTGGCTCAAGTGCGCGACGTTGAAACCTGAAGCTTGGAACTGCACGCGAAAAGGGCCCCTGAGCGTTGAATCAGGTTCGATATTGAGGAGGCGGATGCCATTTTTCACCAAGCTATCCAATTTCCCCGTCAATACACTTCCTACTTTCGTTAATCCACCCGTTTGTGAAGCGTAAGTTAATTGAGAAGGAACTGTACTTGAAACCAATACATTCTTAGCGGTGGCTGGTCCAAGGTTTGTTACCTTAATCGTTGTTGTTACAGTATCTCCAATTGCGTAGTTTGTTTTATCAGTTGTGATAGTAACAACAATATCAGATGAATTTGCTGGTGGTACAGTTACTACTACACTTCCGCTTGGATTAGTACCGTTGTTATTACCCGGTGTTGGATCAGGATTCGTTGAACCTCCCATTGCTCCTACTGTTACTGAAGTAGCACCTCCTGAGATTTTACCAACCCATGTGTAAACCTTAATACCTCCACTAATTAAACTATCAACAGTTCCTCCTAATACACTTCCAGTTTTGACTAAACCACCCGTTGATGACACATAGGTCAATCCTGATGGAATTGGTGCTGAAACTGTTACGCCTTTTGCCGTGGCAGGACCATTATTTTTCACCGTGATAGTGATTTTTACGGTACTGTCTAAGGCAATATTATTTTCAGTTGTTACTGTAATCTGAATATCGGCATCACTTGGTACTGTTCCTCCGTCTTTGTTTTCAACCGTTATCTTAGCTGCCTCCGAGAAACAACCCTGTGCTGATTTGTAACAAGCATAATAAATACCTGCACCTACTGCAGTTGGATTCGCTACCGTTGTTGAACTTGACGATGCCCCAATCTTGAAGATTAAAGTTGCACCTGCTGGCGTATTACTTACCACCAATTTAGTCAAATCAACCGTTGTACCTCTGTCTATCTTCACGCTGTTGGCGGTCGGTGTTGGTGGTGCGGTTAAGTAATTTACCGTCACTGTATCAGACTCAATTGAACAACATTTATTGGCATCTACCAATTTGAAATAATAAGCGCCCGAAGCATCAACCGTGATAGATTTCGTTGAAGCGATTTCAGTAGTTGTTCCTACTTTAAACCACTTATATCCGTAAGTTCCTGTTGTTGCTGTTAATGTTACTTTATCAGCTGCACATGTTGTTAAGTTTCCTGCTACTGAAACAGTAGGCTTGAATTTAACCCCTTGCATGGTCAGTGTCATAGTTGACGAAGCCGCCGTACAAGAACCTGTTCCATCTGGATCATTAGTTGTGATAGTCAATTTTACCGTTCCTGCCAATACATCTGCTAATGATGAGCGATAAGTAGCGGTTGGCGACATTGGATTATCAAATGTACCAGTACCTGATGTTGTCCAGGTGATGAATTTAGCTGCACCTCCGAATTTTCCTGATAATGTATAAATTTTCTCTGCACAAATCGTTGCATCTGCTCCTGCACTTGCTGTGGCTGGTGTTTTAGCACAATCAACTGGCGTACAATCTGCATTGATGAATACATTTATTACACCTGGGGCAGAATAACATCCTGTTCCAGTTTTCTCGAATACGTAATAAGTACCCGTTCCAACTGCATTTGGATTACTTACCAAAGGTGATGATGGCAATACTCCTGTATGATATTCGTATGTACCTGTACTTGAACTTGTAACACCCGATGCCAAATCAACTGTTGTGAATGGACAAACGTTGTTCAAGTTTTTGGTTTTAGGAGTGATTGCTCCTGCACCTACAGTTACGGTTACTTCGTTAGACTTACCAGACTCACACTTATCTAATTTACAGATTGCTGTATATTTAGTAGTAGCATTTGGTTTCGCCGTGATTATGTTTCCTACCTGTCCGTCATTCCAAACTATTGTTCCTGAGCAATTTCCACCCGTCAAAGTAATTTGAATTCCTTGACAAATCGTAGTGGCGTTACAAACAATCGTTGGTGCTGGAGGATTACCCACGTTAACCGTTGCTACACTTGATGGACTTGACGTACAAGTTCCCACAGTACAAGTGGCAGTATAATCAGTAGTCTTGGTTGGAGACGATTTAATAATTGTTCCAGTTTGACTATCTGACCATTTCACCGTTCCTTCACATCCTGAAGCAATCAGAGTGATTTCGCTTCCTGCACAAATGGTGCTGGTTGCACACGAAATAGTTGGTACTGATGGAACTGTTACCGTTACTGTTACTTTATTCGATTCTGGACTATTACAAATTCCTTGCTTACAAACCGCACTGTAAGTAGTATTTGCATTTACCGTTTCAGTAATTGAGTTTCCTGTTTTGCTATTAGACCATAATACCGTTCCTGATGTACAACCCGTTGCAGTCAAGACTACCGAACCACCCGCACAAACAGTTAAAGGTGTTGATGATATAGTTGGAGCATCTGGATTACCCACTTTTACAATTACTGGCTCAGACGCTTTAGCATCACCACAACCTTCTACTTTACATTGTACCGTATAAGTTGTTGTTACCGTTGGCTTCACGGTGATAGCTGCCGTTGTTGCTGAATTACTCCACAATACTGTTCCGTTACAATTATTTGCCGTAAGGGTTACTTCACCACCTACACAAATCTGAGTTCCAGACGCTGTGATTGTTGGCGTAGTTGCTCCTGGCAATACCGTTACTTTCACATTTGCCGAAGCATCCGTTGCACAAGCAACACCCGAACAAGAAGCAGTATAAGTTGTCGTTACCGTTGGTTTAACGTTAATGCTCGCACCAGTCAAACCACCAGTCCATGTTATTGTTCCAGTACATCCTGTTAAAGTCAAAGTAGTTTCTGAACCTGAACAAATATTTGCAGGACTTGCCGAAGCAGTCAAATTCAATACCACCGCAGGATTAACTGTAATAATCTTCTCGTTTGATTTAACACTCTCACACGTTGAGTTTGTTACACATACTGCTGAATAAGTAGTAGTTACACTTGGCTTAACAATGATTGACGTTCCTGTCTGAGTGTCCGACCATTTCACAGTACCTGTGCAATTTGCCGCAGTTAATGTTACGCTTTCTCCTGCACAAATCTCAGTTTTGATACAAGTAATTGCTGGTGGCGCTGGAGGAGTATTGACTTTAATTGATAATTCATTTGATTTATCAGACTTACAAGTCGCTGATTCACAGATGGCTGTGTATTTAATATCATCACTTGGTGTTATCGTTCTTGGCGAACCAGTTATACCGTCCGACCATGTTACCGTTCCATTACATCCGTTAGAAGTCAATACAATTGACATTCCTGCACAGATTGTTAATTTATCAGCCGTGATAGTCGGTTTGGCAAAATCTGACACTGTAATATCTTTCTTATTCGATACTGGACTCACACAAGTACCAATAGTACAAGTGGCAGTATATGAAGTAGAAACTATTGGGCTTACAGTGATTTTGTTCCCTGTCAACGCACCTGGCAACCATGTTACTATTCCATCACAACCCGTAGCGGTCAATTCAACTGATGAACCTGCACAGATGGTTGAAGTACCCGCACTCACTACTGGAGGAGCTGGATTCTCAACTTTCACCGTTACTGGTATTGATTTATCAGATTTACAATATACTGAACTACAAGTTGCGGTATAAGTAGTTGTAATACTTGGTTTAACAATGATGGTTGCACCTGTTAAAGTTTTATCATCATAGTACCAAGTTACTGTTCCTGTACATCCTGCTGCTGTCAATGTTGCTGATGAACCTGCACAAATTACTGTGTTTGATACTGAAATAGTAGGTACCGCAATTGGCTTAACTGTAATTGTATATACTTTCGATGGGTCACTTGTGCAACCATTGATCGTACAAGTAACTGTATAAGAAGTCGTTACAGTTGGTTTTACTAAAATTGTAGTAGTTTCCTGTCCTGTACTCCATTTCACTTGTCCACTACAATTGATAGCAGTCAAAGTCATGTCTTCACCTGGGCAAAGTTCTTCTTTCTCACACAATACCTCTGGTGCTTTTGGTTTTGGTGTAACTATTACATCCACCGAACCAGCAGGACTTACACATCCATTTAGCTTACAAACTGCAGTATAAGTATTTGAAACAAGTGGACTTACCGTAATTGAAGGTAGGTTCGATACTGGACTTGTTTGCCATTCAATAACACCACCACATCCGCTTGCAGTTAAAGTTACTGACTCACCCGCACAAATCTTGCTTGGTGAAGCAGACAACAATGGAGCAGAAACAGTAACAACTGTTATTTTGACCTCATTTGATGGGTCACTTTTGCAATCATCTGACTTTTTACAATAAGCAGTATACGTTGCATTTGCTTTTGGACTTACTGTAATAGAAGCCCCGGTTTCACCGTTACTCCAAGTGATTGTTCCTCCCACACAGCCTGTGGCAGTGATTAAAGTACTCTCTCCTACACAGATTTGTATTCTTTTACAATCTGCCACTGGTGGCGTAACATCACACTTTTGCGTTGAATTAATATCTACACTATCATCATCATCTTCCGTTGGCGTTGTCGAAGCATTACCTGGGGTAGAATCTGGGTCTTTTTGGTCTGATTTACTAACTTCCGCCAAGTTCTTGATTAAACCTGCCGCCGTAACCGTTGCCTTAAACTTGAATGAAGTAGAAGCTCCTTTTGCAAGGCTGGCTACTGTTCCTATCAATGTTCCAGAAGAATTCGTCAATGTTAATGAACTTACAAAAGTCAAACCTGCTGGCAATTTATCTTTCACTTCAACATTAGTAGCCGTGTTTGGTCCTGAGTTCAATACTGTGATAGTATATTCTACAATATCACCTACGTTCACTACTGATTTATCCACAACTTTTGTCAAACTCAAATCAGCAATGTCAATTACTGGAGTTGTTACGGTTGAAGTATTATTTCCTAATTTAGTTGGGTCTTCGTTAGTACCCGAGATTTTCGCAGTATTAACTACATTTCCAACTTTATTAAATGTTACCTGAATCAATAAGGCTTTTGTTGAACCAGCCGTCAAATCGCCAATTGTCCAAACTCCTGTTCCGTTATTGTATTCTCCCGAAGGTGTCGAGCTTACATAAGTAGCCCCCGCAGGAAGAATATCATCTACTTTTACATCAGTAGCTTTTGCTGTTCCAATGTTCTGTGCTTCAATTGAGTAGCTAACAGTTTGACCTAACAAATACGAAGGAGCTGACTGTACATCTGGTGCATCAACAACTTTCTTGATAACTGCCAAATCTGTCAAACATCTCTTCACTCTGAATGAAATTGGTGAGCGCTCACTTACGCAACCGTCTGGAGTAGTAGCCTCGGCGTAATAAGTAAATATTCCCTCTGCATTTGGTGTTACAATAAATCCATTGTCAGAACCAGTTCCAATTGAAGTTGTACTGGTTGCAGAATCATACCATTTAACTGCATTTCCTAAACTAACTGCAAATAATTTATTTCCATCGCCTAAACAAACCAAGGTATCACATTTCAAATTATAAGGTGCTGCTGGTTTTGCTTTTAAAGATAAAGTTACCTTCGCAATCGCTGCCGAACATTTAATATCTGTTCCGTCTGGGTCATTTGTTGTAAACGTCAATTCTACTGAACCATTAGAAACATCTGCCGCCGATGGCGTATATTTTGCTGTTAAACTTATTGCATTATTAAATGTACCTGTTCCAGTTGAAGTCCAAGTTCCGCCCGTTGCACCACCACCAATTGTAGCAGTCAATTGTACTGCTGTGGTAGTGTTTCCGCAAATAGCTGCTAATGGTGCTACTGAAACCGTTGCTGGATTTTGGCATGAACAAGTAGTAATAGTAACTACTACTGGCACACCTCCACTATAGCATCCTGCTGTTGATTTCGCAAAAGCATAATATGTTCCTGCTCCCGCAGTAGTAGTATTGGTAATAATTGCCGAATTTGGGTCATTTGAAACATGCCACTCAATAGCACTTCCCGCAGGAGTTGTAGTAATAGCATCCGCCAAATTAACCGTTTGAAGATTCTTCGTACAATCGTTTGTCAAATTTGATTTTGCTACTGGATTCTCTGGTTTTGGATTCACCGTAACTACTACTGAACCTCTTTTGCTTGGACAAGCAAACGGCACTACCACCGTAGTCACTACATAATAAGTAGTTGTGATTGATGGAGAAACTTCAATGGATTGTGTTGTAGCAAAAGGAACTGTTGCCGTTGGTGAATCAAACCAAGCATAAGAAATACCTGTTGAAACTGGCCCTGTTAAACCAATTGATACTTTTTCACCTGCACAAATAGGATTAGCTGTAAATACTGGTGCGTCTGGAACAGTTCCTACATTAAACTTAACACCTGTTGCATCCAATGCCGCACATAGTTTGCTGTTATTGATAATTCCTAAAACATCAGATGCTTTAGTAGTACCTAATACCACAACTCCTAAATCAAGATAATTGGCATTGGCAGAATTGCCATCAAATACTAAGGTATGGATTCTGTATTCGCCAGCAGTAGTTACCGTGAAAGTTGGTGTATTTGATACTTGCTGAATGACTAAGTTTGAACCTTGTGTCAATACATATTTTACTGAATAACCTGTTGGAACAGTTGGAGAGGTTGCCACAGTAGCCGTCAATACCACGCCACCCGTTGTTGGCAAGCAGAAGTTAGGAGTTGTGGTTGCCAAAGCTCCTGCATTGATATTACAGATTGGTTTAACACCCGCATCCACATCTTTATTATTACGTGCTGGGTCGCCAACTGGTTTTGTGGCATCAATCGTAATGATTGCTGTTTTACCCGTAGTTGGATTAGCATCCGAATCCGTTGAAGGTGTACCCACTCCAGTTCCAGTGAAAGTGGTACCTGCTGGTTTATCAAATATTACCATATACTGACCACTTGCTACGATAAACTCATATTTACCGTTTGCATCAGTTACAGTAGAAGTAAGGATATTACCGTCCTTATCCGTTAACGTAACTTTAATGCCCGCTCCCACAGGTGTATCACCTGCATCCTGAATGCCATTGCCATTATTATCATTGAAAACATAATCTCCAATAGAACCCAATGGAATAATACCAGCATCAATTGTTGGATTGTTACGAAGAACATCAGTAGGCAATTTTGTTACATCAATTGTAATCAAACCACTTCTACCAGCAATGTTAGCATCGCTATCTTTCGTAGAATCACCACCCAATAATGAGCCAGTAAACTTACTTTGAGTAGGTGCAATAAACTCTACTTGATAATCAGTTCCCGAGCCTAAATTCGGGAAATTATATTTTCCATTTAAATCCGTTACAGTAGTTGCTAATAATGTAGAACCTTTATATAAGTTCACCGTCACTCCTGAAATTCCAGGTTCACCCGTATCTTGAATTCCGTTTGAGTTATCATCACGAAATACAAAATCCCCAATTGAACCTACATTACCGATAAGTCCTGCATCAACATCAAAATTATCTTTTGCTTTTCCAGTACCTTCTACATTAATTGAAATTGGACCAGTAAAACCTCCCGTTCCTGCATCACTGTCATTTACGTCAGTAGTACCAGCAGCTTTTGAAGGAGAAAAAGTTTGTCCCGAGGGAAGTATAAATCTAACCTTATATGTATCTGTTAATAATGAATCAAGAATATATTTACCATTTGCATCCGTTGTGGTAGAATCAAGTTTTGTAACGCCGTCTGCTTTGTAAAGAATTACTTTTACTCCTGCAACTCCCAATTCTCCTACATCTTGCTTTCCATCTCCGTTAGTATCTTTAAATACGTAATCACTAATTGAACCAAGCGGGCCAGGAATAAACTTCGCTGGGCAACATCCGCCAACGGGGCAATTTTTATTAGAAGCCGTAAATGCAAATTCTGTGTAAGCCGTAATGTCTTTTACTATTATACTACCATCGGTATTCAAAGTAACTCCTGGCGTTGTTGCAGTAATAGCAATTGTAGCACCCGTTCCTACTTTCTTTGTCCAAGCAATGTTTGTGTAACCAGCTGGTACATTTATCGTAAACTCGTCTCCTTTATACCAATAATCTTCAATCGAAAAACATACAGCATCAATATCGTCTTCGTTAAAGTCTTTATTATTTGGCGTTGAATCTACATCTTGTTCATTTTCTTTTGTAATCTCGGCAGTATTAAATGACAAACCTCGAGCTGTAACCGTAGCCACCACTGTCATAGTCAATTCCGAGGGTACAGCAAGCGTTCCAGCTGCCACATTTCCTACAGTCCAAATTATGGATGTACCACTTGCATGAGTTTCAGAACCCGCACTTACCGCCACAGATTTCAAAGTTACTCCCGCAGGCAGTAAATCCGTTAGTTCAACACCTGTAGCAGCGGCACCTGAATTTTGTACTTTAATAGTATAAGTAACATCAGCACCTAAAGTCGGATTTGAATTATTTATAGTCTTTTTTACCGATAAATCTGGTGCAGGCACAGACGCTCCTGTTACTTGTGCCAATGCCCCGAACGCCGTAAATAACGTTAGAAACATTACACTTGCCCAAGACCTCATGGCAGGACTATTAAATAATTTACCACTGAGTAGTTGCTGACCACCCAAAAACGATAAAATGCCAAAATCCCGCTTGACAGAGCCAAGAGGGGCATTATTATCGGGGGCGGCACCGACTATTACCGATAGAAAATTCCTGAATTGCTCCAAGAACTGCCCACTAAGCGATTCCTCACTACTTGTAATCGCTCGTCTCAGGTAAGTAAAAAGATTCATTTGCTGTATGTTTAATTGATAATTTATATGCGAAAATTGGTTGTTATTTGCAACCACAAAGGAAGGAATTGTCACTTGAATTGCTTCATAAGAAACAATTTCAACTGGTTGGATTTCTAATGATTCATCATTAAACGCAGTATTCACTACTGTTTCAAGAATATCTTCTTGAACAAATAGTGTCTTTACTTTCTTAAATAAATCTTTGGCAAAGTGAATAACTCCCCCCTTTGCATCGGATTGGGATAATGAAGTAAGGTTCGTTTGGTTGCTTGCACCATCAGTGAACGTAGAAGTTCCTTTCATCTGTTGCTTATTTAATAGTTTTACTAAACCTGTTTCTTTATAGGGTTAAGGTACACTTTTAGAGTAATGCAATACTTTCTATAGCATTTAAAATAAAAGAATAAATCAAATCAGAGCAATTTAGACTATGATTCTTTGAATAATCCTCCAAAACTGTGCCAAAAAGACACAGTAATTATAAGATTACCTCAACCACATAACTCTAAATATCTAAATCATTGATATTAAACACCTTAAAGCATTTTTTCACTAAAACAAAAGGCATCCCGAAAACCATTAGCATAATGATAAACAATCCAATAATGCTATGGATAAGTCCAAAACAAGGTTGGGTCAATTTAGCGAAAATTATGCCAAAACTTTCCTGCAGATTTTATTAAAAATCTGAATAACTAATAAATACAAAAGGAAAATGTACCAACTAAGCCCCAATAAATTGGACTAAATTGATGATGGGATACCGATTAAGGTAAAGAAAGGAATAAATACGAAATGTATAATTTTCAAATGCGAGCGAAGGCTATTTCCTGACGGCGTATGCTTTCAATTACAAAGATGAATTTTAATTTTGGGAAAAACAAATTTTTATTAAAAAAATATGTTCAGTGAAAATAAGATACAAAATGAAAGCCCTTAGAATTACTTATTCTGACCCGAAATAAGAATAATTATAAATTATCGTCTGGAAAATTGCTTCACTTTATACTTTTATCAAAAGAATTGATTGATAACTATTTTATTATCAATTATTTATATAGGAAAAAGATACTTTTGAAATTTATCTATCTAAATTCAATTTTATGCCCGAAGCCTTGATTCAAATTAAACCTAAAACTTTTTTACTTCTAAAAGCAATAGATTACAGGCAATTAATGTATTTATTATTACATGGGGACAGACGACTTAATACAAACTCTAAAAAGATGTCGAAAACACGACCGAAATGCACAGCGGGAGCTTTATGAAGGCTTTTATCGCTTTGGGCTTTCTGTGTGCTTGCGGTATGTGGCGGATATTGAGGTTTCTCGTGAATTGCTGAATGATGGTTTTATGAAGGTGTTTACGAATATCGAACAGTATAAGCCTGAATATCCTTTCGTGAGTTGGTTTAAACGTATATTGATAAATACTTGTATAAATCATCTGAGGAAATCTCATCAAAATGTGCCTACTGCCGAGATTGAAGAGGCTCAGAATATTGGATTTGAAATGGATTTGTTTGGAAAGTTTTCGGTTGAAGAAATTGGGCATTTGATTCAGCAATTATCACCGTCGTATAGAACAGTTTTTAATCTTTATGTAATTGAAGGTTTTGAACACAAAGAGATTGCCGAAATGTTGAATATTTCAGTTGGTACATCACTTTCAAATTTACATAAGGCAAGAAAAAAATTACAAGAATTGATTTTATTTAGTGAATAATATGGACGAGCAAGATTTTGACAAACTTTATGGTTCAAAACTTCCTGACTTTACCAGTTCAGACTGGCGAATGATGGAGGGTGCTTTGGACAGACACGACCTCAAAAGAAAATTGACGAGGTTGATGTGGGCATTGCCAGTGTTGGGAGGTTTACTTTTGGGGGTTTCTGCAACTTTGTTTTATCAACTAAAACAAACTCAAAATCACGTAAAAACACTTGAAAACCAATTGGTAAATGTTTATGAAAAAAAACCATCTCGAACTGATGATACTCCCTCCCCTCCTATCATTGTGCATGATACCATTTATAAGCACATTGTGATGAGGCAAGTAGTCAGAGAAATTATACCAGAAAATCCAACCTTAACCAATAACTTAAACAATATTTATTACGAAAAATATGATAAAACCAATACTGAAAATCAAATAGTTTTAGAAAGAGAAAAGTTTATTGGATTGAATGAGTTGATGGGGAAGGATGTGGTAGTAAATTCAACTTTAGCGAATAATCAAAAAGATTTCTCTACTTACAAACTTGAGCTAATTCCAGAAGATTCGTTGGTGGAGGAAAATCATTTTTCTATTATACCAAAATCAGTAACAGTAGGTGTTTTAGGGGGAGTTCAACAATTGGAAGGAGATGAGTTTGAACACGGAAAAGGCTTTAATTTAGGTTTCAGAACGGTTTTGGGGTATAATAATAGTAAAGGACAGGAACGTTGGGGCGTAGTTTTGGATGTACAGCAAAATAATTTTTTGTTGGGCTACGATAGAAAAGAGAAGTTTGACCGTTTTGGTACACCACCCAATCCAAAACCAAATGGAGGACAGGCTTCTCCTTTGAAAAAGGTAGAAATTCCGCAGTTTTCAACCGTACAAGTTGGGGCAGGATTACGATATAATCTTTTATTTAGTGATAAATTCAAGCCTTATTTTGGGCTTAATTGGAGTTTCCAAATACCTACCCACTACGACATTGAGTATTCTTATGAAGACCCAAATATTAGTCCTCAGAGTATCGCAAAATCTCAACAATCTGTGATGCACTTGTTGGGGGGAAATGTGGGCTTAAATGTGGCTTTATCCAAGCATTTTTCCATTGGCGGAGAGTTCTTTTATCAGTCGCCAATTTCTAAAATTACCAGTGCTTCGGATGTGAATATGCCTAATACTTTGGGTGGACGTGTGGGTGTGAGTTACCGTCTTTTTTAATTGTGTATATTAAGTTTTTTTCATAATATAGAGTTTAAGTGATCTATCAACGGCGAGGAGTTTCTCCTTGCCGTTTTTTTTGTTTTTCAGCATATAAAAAAATGGGGAATGTTTTAGTTATAAAAGTAAGATATAACGTTTAAGTTTTTTCAAGAAAACAAACGTTTTGATTCAGAATTTACTTTATTTGCAAAAAAAATATATAACCATGAAAACAATCTCGAAATTACTGAAATATTTTTTTTTACTTCTCTTTGTGACACTGGTAGGCTTTTGTGCTCTGAATTGGCGAAATGATTTGCCAATGAGCGAATTGAAACAAAAATATACCAATTCGGAATCTGAATTTATGGAAATTGACGGGATGCAAGTACATTATCGAGATGAAGGAAATGTTTTGGATTCTATTCCTTTGGTGCTGATTCATGGAACTGGGGCGAGCTTGCATACGTGGGAAAAATGGGTAAAATCTTTGAAAGCTAATCATAGAATAATCACATTTGACTTACCCGCTTATGGGCTAACTGGACCGAATGCAACTGGCGATTATTCTCAAGATTATTATGTAAGTTTCGTGGATAAATTATTGACAAAATTATCCGTAAAAAAATGTGTATTAGGAGGAAATTCTTTGGGCGGTAGTATTACGTGGGCTTATGCGTTGGCACACCCTACACGAGTACAGAAAATGATATTGATAGATGCAGGTGGCTATCCGATGACTTCTAAATCTGTACCAATTGCTTTTCAGTTAGCAAAAATGCCCGTTTTGAGTAGTTTATTCAAATACGTTACACCTCGTTCTGTAATTGAAAAAAGTATTCGTAATGTATATGTACATGATGAAAGGATTTCGGATGAATTGATTAATCGTTATTATGATTTAGCCCTTCGTGAAGGAAATAGAAAGGCATTTATTGACCGTATGAAAATATCTATTATTAGTGATAAGTATTTGAAAATAAATACTTTAATAATACCTACTTTAATTATTTGGGGTAAAAAAGATGGCTTAATTCCAATAACGGTTGGTGAAAAATTTCATCAAGATTTGGCGAATGATACAATGGTGGTTTTTGAGGATTTAGGGCATACGCCAATGGAAGAAGACCCTGAAAGTACGGTGAAAGCGGTGGTAGATTTTTTGAAGAAGTATTAAGCACAAGAAGCGAATTATTGAGATTTGAATTCCAATAATTCGCTTCTTTACTGATACTTTATTCCTACAATTTATACTTTAAAGCCACATTCACAATAGCTCCTTCTTGGGGCGCCCAAATAGACCTAAACGAAGGATTTTGGAATGTTCCTGTTACTACGGTTTCATAATCTGATTGTTTTACGTTCAAAATATTCTCGGCATTAACGACTAAACTTAAATGACTACCAAATTTCCTTTCGACTGACCCTGCCCAAAAAGCATAATCTTTAACTCGCTGATTTTCATACAAATACTGATTTCCTACAAAGCTACTTTCAATGCCAAAACGCCATTTTCCTTCAATCGTATATGCCACAGTTAGAGAGAATTTATCTTGTGGACTGAATGGTAAATAAGCGGTTTCGCCCGAACCTGCACGCTTGGCGATGGTGTGATTGAAACCCAAATAAAATTCAATAGCATCGTATTCCATGCGTAGGTAAGTGTCTGTTCCAATGCTATTTACATCATAAGTGGCATTAGTCAAACGGGTACGATTTGGCTGATTGGCAATTGCTCCTGCAATCACGGGATTGGTGATATTGGTATAATAAAATGCCTGGTCGAGTTGGATAGAAAAATGCTCGCCAATGTGGGTTGAATAGGCAACGTCAATATTGCTTCCGATGGAATTTTCGGGTCTTACGTTGGCATCCAACGGATTCAGATTCCAGTAATTTACGCTCGTTGTGGGCGTGGCTGGCGTTTGGTTAGCAAATACGTTGGGCGTTTTGTAGCCCGTGCCAACACTCCAACGAATGGTGAATTTTTCGGAGGGTTTGGTCATTAATGAAATACGTGGCAAAAAGAACGTTCCAAAGACGTTGTGATTGTCAACCCGCAAACCCGTTTGAAGCGATAATTTTGGAAATAATTGCCAATCGTCCTGAGCAAAAAAACCGATGGTGCTGTAATTATAACTGGTCAATTGAGTGCTATCGGGATTGGGTTTCCTGAAGTTTTCGAGGGTTAAATTTGCTCCTAAAACTACTTTGTGCCTGCCCGATTCGATGAATTGTGAGGCTTCGGTATAGGACGAAATTTGGTTAGCTTTGAAAAATCTTGTTTGTTCCGTAAAATTTCTGTCGAAATAACTGATTGCTCCTTTGAGTGTAAAAGCCGACCCTTTTCTGAATTCATGATTGAAATTATAATCAACGGTATGTCGTTGAAAATCGGTGGCTGATACAAAGTTTTTGCCGTTATTATTTTCATTGTTTACTTCATCCACAACGCCCCCAGCCCGTTTTTCGTTGATGAGTGAATACCCAAAATTGACTTTATTTTTATCGGAAAAAGTATAGAAAAATCTTGGATGAAAAGAGAATTGCTTAATCAGCGGACTGTCAGAGTAACCATCTCCGTTTACATCAACGGCTTTTTGGTCGGTTACTCCCACGAAGAGTGTCATGCCCGCTTTGCCGTATTTTTGAGCGTAATAAGTATTAAAATTGGTTTCTTTTAGATTACTTCGATTCAATAAAGTGGTGATTTCAGGAGATTCTGATGTGGGTGTTTTGGAAACAATATTAATCATCCCTCCTATCGCACCACCACCGTAAAGCGTTGATACTGAACCCTTCACCACTTCTACTTGGCGTAAATCTAATGGCGGAATTTGTAAAACACCTAAGTTTCCCGAAAAACCTTCAAAAAGCGGAATGCCGTCCCGTAAGATTTGGGTATATTTTGAATCTAAACCTTGCATTCTAATGGCTTGATTACCGTTGGTGGCAGAGGTTTTTTGGATATGAATGATAGAAATATCGCCCAAAATACTGGCTACGTTTCCTGGCACTACGGCACTTTCTTCGTCCATATCTTCCTGCCCCAATACTTCTACTTTGATGGGTAAATCTTCGATGCGGGAATTGGTACGTGATGCCGTTACGACTACCTCCTCAATGTCTTCCTGAGATGCAGACATTTCTATTAAAAAAGGCTGTTGGGCATCGGTAAGGGGTAAAATTACTTCAAATTCCTTTTCTTCATAACCCACAAAAGAGGCTTCAAAAGTCAGTTTTCCATCGGGAAGGTTTTTTAATTCTACTATGCCATTGAGGTCTGCGGCACCGCCTATTTTTGATTTTGCTTTCAATCTAACCGTTGCCCCAATGAGTGCTTCGTGGGTTTTGGCATCTTCAATCTTGATTTTTAGGGATGAGGTTTGACTAAAAATAGCGGTACTTGAAAATAGGAAAATCAGGACGCTTAAAAATGTATTTTTCATTGCTTGTTCTTTAATTTTAAGCAAAGATATTATGGGATTCTGTATAAAATTTGAAGAATTGATTATTGAATAAAAAAATAAATCCCCCACACGAGTATATCCATGCTGGGGCTTTTGTTTGATGTGTTAATGATAGGCAAAGGTAAAATAGTTTTTTTAAATACAATCAAGTAAATGTACCTGATTTATGACCGTTTAATAAAATTTAAAAAACAGGTATTTTTACGCATTTCTTGAACCAAATAATTCGATAGCTTTGTAGAAACCTCGGTATCGTTGGCGGACGGTATCGGGGTGATTTTATCCTTTAACATATTTAAACAAAATTGACAAATGGGAAATTTTAAGTATCCAATTGACGTTGCCAAAAGAGATGTTGCACGTTGGAGACAAACCTGTAAAATAAACGGATTTGCCGTAAAAAAAGCCGAA
Organism: Cytophagales bacterium; assembly: GCA_031423975.1. Taxonomy (GTDB): domain Bacteria; phylum Bacteroidota; class Bacteroidia; order Cytophagales; family Spirosomataceae; genus Arcicella. Next base: position 15,757 of record JANPGQ010000398.1, read on the forward strand.
TTACGGGAGGTGATGGATTCCAGTGATATGGAAGATATGACTTGTTATTTCGGCTTGGATGAGACAGGGGCAATGAAAATGTTCTTGGTGGCAGACAGTTCAGTTAAACCTGTGGATACTACTGGGGGGCTTCGAGATAGTGCTGACGAATATGTGTATGATTTTACGAGTCCATGTCCACCTACTTGTGATCCAGAGAGCCCTTTGAACTGATATTTTTTATTTGACCGTAAGAATATCTATCTTTATTCTTACGGTTTTGTATAACCACAATAAATGCCTAATTTTTATATCTATGAATCTTCAAACTTTTGCTTCTTTCATAGTTAGATATGCCTTTTTAGCTGTACCTATTCCCTTTATCGTAGGAGTAATTAAACGAAATTATTTTAGTGATGAGCTAAAAATTATTTTTTATTTTATCTGTAATAATATAATATTTGAATTTATTTCGAGAATGATGTCCAGTTTTAAAATTCAAAATTTATACCTATTTCACTTATATGTTTTGTTAGAATCATTTTTTATTTTTTGGTTCTATTATGAACTTTTCAAAAAATATATTTCTCCCAAAATCATTCCAATAATTTACCTAATTTTCATCATTTTCTCTTTAATTGACACCTTCGTTTGGCATAATCCATTCACCTTTAATTCTTATGCCAAGACCTTAGAATGTATCATTATTGTAAGTTATACGGTCTTTTATTTATACAAAACTTTTGATGAATTTCAAGATGAAGACCCCTCTGACACTCCTATTTTTTGGATAAATGCAGGCTTTTTATTCTATTTTTCAGGCTGTTTATTTCTCTTCACTTTCAGTAATTTTATCCTCACGCAAGGCAAGCCAATGGGAATGGTGGTATGGGCTATTCATGCTTTTTTTATCATCATTATGTACTCCCTCATCTCTATCGGGCTTTGGAAATCTAATAAGCAATAGTACCGTTTAATAGTATTCAAAACATAATTGACCTTAAATTCTTTGTTTAATCAGAATATTCTCCTAATTTCATGTCCATAGTTGGTGATTATTGGTTATTCAGTAGCTCATCCACCAATTACCCAAAACCCTTAACGAATCACTAACACAAAGAATGCCTTCTCAAATAGACGTTTACATTCTGTTGTTTGGCGGAACGCTTTTGATGTTCTTGCTGGCGGGAATGTTGTTGTTTTTTGTTTCATCCTATCAAAAAAGATTACTCCGTAATAAAGCCGATGTAGAAAAAATGAAGGTGCGGCATCAGCTCGACCTTTTCCAAAGTAGTATTGATGCTATGGAAGACGAACGCCGCAGGGTTTCCCGTGACCTTCATGACGAAATCGGGGCAGCACTTTCGGTGCTTCGTTTGCAGGTTGGGCAGATGAATATGGATAAAGATTTTACTCCAGAAAACACACAAAATCTTATCTTGGGTAGCAAGCAACTGATTGATCATACCATCGAAAACGTTAGGCGAATTTCAAACGATATGTTGCCGAGCGGTTTGGAAGAATTTGGGCTGAAATATGCCATCGAAATGCTTTGCGATAAGGTAGAAAGTGCTTCAAGGTTGGTCATTAATTTGAACATTGAGGGATTAGAACGTATGGAAAATCGGTTGGAGTTGAGCCTGTATCGCATCTTGCAGGAGCTTTTGAATAATACACTCAAACACGCCAATGCTACGGAGGTTTTTATTAATTTTACAACTGAAAATCAGCATCTTACGATTACTTATCAAGACAACGGGCAAGGTTTTGACCTCGACAAATTGAGCAAAAGAGGCTTAGGGTTGAAGAATATCGAGAGCCGAGTAAGTATGATTCGTGGGAAATTGGAATATGATACGAGCCTTGAAAAAGGCATGGGCATTGCTTTAAGAGTTAATTGTCTTAATACCAACCACGGATAAAGCAAGTGTTGCCCAGCCAATTGCCAATAGCCGAATGCCGACAGCTACTTATATATTTTTGCTATTCATAAATCTCTAAATTTAAACAAAATGTATCTCTTAATAACTAACATTAACTATGAAAACCATTACGATTGCCATTGCCGACGACCAGATGTTGTTTCGCCGTGGCATGGCGGCAATTATCAACAGCTTTGAAGACATGACGGTTGTCTGCGAAACTGATAATGGACGCAAACTCCTTACGTTTTTGGAAACTACTACCCAAAAAACCGATGTTATTCTAATGGATTTATCAATGCCCGAACTCAACGGTATTGATACGATGAAAATTATTCACGAAAAATACCCCGACCAAAAAGTTATTATCCTTTCCATTCATAACGAAGAGAAATTTGTGGTTCACCTTATTGAATTGGGAGCGAATGCTTACCTTTTCAAAAATGCCGAACCCGAAGATGTGGAGAATGCCATCAGGGGCGTAGTTGAGAAGGGTTTTTATTTTAGTGAGAGCTTGATGATGACATTTCAGAAAAGGTTGAGCAATAAAAAAACGCACGTTTCGGTGCATGATAACATCCCCATTACGCTGACAATTAGAGAAATAGAGGTTATGAATTTAATTTGCCAAGAGTTAACAGCTCAAGAAATTGCCAGCAAACTATTCATCAGCGTTAGAACGGTGGATGGACACCGTAATAATTTGTTGGAAAAAACGGGGGCAAGAAACACCGCAGGATTGGTGATATTTGCGATTAAAAATAATCTGGTAAACCCTTCGGTGTTATTATAAAGTTTTCTCTTCCTGCCAATTTGACACCCCAACCTTCACTGGAATCCTTTTTGCCAATTGAATGAGCATCATAATTTATTCAGTTTTAAGCTAATTAATGACAAAATGACTATGCAAGAGAAAGGTAATATCTCGATTCATACCGAGAACATTTTTCCAATTATTAAAAAATTCCTTTATTCAGACCACGAAATTTTCCTTCGTGAACTGGTTTCAAACGCCGTAGATGCTTCGCAAAAAATCAAGCGTTTGGCTTCTATCGGTGAGTATTCGGGCGAATTGGGCGAGTTGAAAGTGAAGGTTTCTTTCGATAAAGAAGCAAAGACTATCACCATTTCGGACAATGGTTTAGGAATGACCGCCGAGGAAATCAAGAAATATATCAACCAAATTGCGTTTTCGGGAGCTACCGAATTCGTGGAAAAGTACAAAGATAAGGGCGATGAAAAAGCCATTATCGGGCACTTTGGTTTAGGCTTTTATTCTGCCTTTATGGTGGCTGAAAGAGTGGATATTATCTCACAATCGTATAAAGAAAATACACAAGCTGTAATGTGGACTTGTGATGGTTCAACAGAGTTTGAAATCACCGAAGCTACTCGTGAATCACGTGGTACAGACATCGTACTTCACATTGCAGAAGACTCGTTGGAATTTTTGGAAGAGTTCAGAATCAAGCAGGTATTAGACAAATATTGTAAATTCCTCCCGATTGATATTGAGTTTGGCGTGGGTGAAGAGGCTAAAATCATCAACAATCCTAATCCTATTTGGACAAAATCTCCGAATGATTTGACGGATGAAGATTACCTCAAATTCTACGAAGAGTTATATCCTTTCACCGAGAAACCTTTGTTCTGGATTCACCTCAACGTTGATTATCCTTTCAACTTGACTGGGATTTTATACTTCCCAAAAGTGAAAAATGAATTACAGCTCCAACGGGAGAAAATACAATTATACAGCCGTCAAGTTTTTATTACGGACGAAGTAAAAGACATCGTTCCAGAGTTCTTGATGTTACTGCATGGTGTGATTGATTCGCCCGATATTCCTTTAAACGTTTCTCGAAGTTTCTTGCAAGCGGATGGCAATGTGAAGAAGATTAATTCGTACATCACCAAGAAAGTTGCCGATAAATTGGGCGATTTATTCAAGGCTGACCGTGCGGGTTTTGAGGCAAAATTCGAGAATATTGGAATGTTTGTGAAATACGGAATGATTTCAGACGATAAATTCTATGACCGTGCCAAGGACTATTGTTTAGTACAAAACGTTGATGGTAAGTATTTTACGTTGAATGAATACGCTGAATTTGCCCAAGAGAATCAGAAAGATAAAAATGATGATGTAACCTATCTTTATACCAACGATGTCAATGGACAAGACGGTTTTATTCAATCTGCCAAAAAGAGGGGTTATGATGTCTTGAAATTGGATTCGGTTTTAGACAGTCATTTTATCAATATGTTGGAAAGCAAATTGGTAAAAAC